>JAAPAA010000129.1 GCA_012274165.1 Thiobacillaceae bacterium | reverse complement strand
GCCAGGCGGAGCAGCTGAAGGACGCCGGCCTCGACTACTACAACCAGAACCTCGACACTTCCCCCGAGTTTTACGGCGACATCATCACCACGCGCCAGTACCAGGATCGCCTCGACACGCTGGAACGCGTGCGCCAGGCCGATCTGCATGTGTGCTGCGGCGGTATCGTCGGCATGGGCGAATCGCTGACCCAGCGCGCCGGCCTGATCGCGCAGCTGGCGGCGCTCGACCCGCAACCCGAATCGGTGCCGATCAACCTGCTGGTGCAGGTTGAAGGCACGCCGCTGGCCAACACCGAGGCGCTTGATCCGCTCGAATTCGTGCGCACCATTGCCGTGGCGCGGATCTGCATGCCGAAGAGTTTCGTGCGCCTGTCGGCCGGCCGCCAGCAGATGAGCGATGCGGTACAGGCGCTGTGCTTCCTTGCCGGCGCGAATTCGATCTTCTATGGCGAAAAGCTGCTTACCACCGGCAACCCGGAATGGGAACGCGACCAGCGCCTGTTCGATACGCTTGGCCTGACGGCACTCTGAGTTAAATCGCATGGCGAGTTTTGCGGCGTTGACCCGCCTGCAGCAGGGGCTGACGGCCGCGAAATTCGATTCGCTTGAGCGCCGGCGTTCACTGCTCGACGGCGCACAGGGCGCGCATGTCACGATCAACGGCCAGCGCGTCGTCTCGTTTTGCAGCAACGATTATCTCGGCCTCGCGGCGGATCCGGCCTTGATTGCTGCAGGCCACGCCGCACTCGACCAATGCGGTGTTGGCGCCGGTGCCGCGCATCTCATCACCGGTCACCATCGGTTTCACCAGGATTTTGAAGCGGCATTTGCGCGCTTCGTCGGCAAGACTGCTGCGCTTCTTTTCTCCACTGGCTATATGGCCAATCTGGCCGTGCTCACCGCGCTGTCCGGCCGTCATGGCGAAGTGTTTGGCGACAAGCTGAACCATGCGTCGCTGGTCGACGCCGCGCAGTTGAGCGGCGCGGCGTTTACCCGCTATCGCCACGGCGATCTGGCGCAGCTCGAAAGCCAGCTGGCGAAGAGTCGTGCGCAGGACAAGCTCATCGTGTCCGATCTGGTATTCAGCATGGACGGCGATATCGCGCCGGTCGATGCGCTGCTTGATCTGGCCGAGCGATATGACGCCTGGCTGTATCTCGACGATGCCCATGGTTTCGGTGTGCTGAACGAGGGCCGCGGCGGCTTGAGCGAACGTGCACGCGCCAGTGACCGCGTGATCTATCTGGCCACGCTCGGCAAGGCCGCGGGCGTTTCAGGCGCGGCGGTGGCGGCGCATGCGGTGGTGATCGACTGGCTGGTGCAGCGCGCGCGTCCCTACATTTACACCACCGCCTCGCCGCCCATGCTGGCGGCGTGCCTGCTGGAAAGCCTGCGTCAGATCGAGGCGGGCGAGGCACGCCGTAAACGTTTGCGCAGCCATATTGCGCAACTGCGCACTGGCCTGGCGGGGCTGAAGCTCGGCGCGTTGATGCCATCCGGCACGCCAATCCAGCCACTGCTGATCGGGGCAAATGCCGATGCGGTGAGCGCGTCCCGAAAACTGTTGCAGCGCGGCCTGCTGGTTCCCGCGATCCGCACGCCGACGGTGCCGGTGAATACCGCACGGCTGCGCATCACCTTGTCGGCTGCGCACAGCGTGGACGATGTCGCGCATTTGATCGAGGCGCTGCATGGGATCGCCGTCGCATGAAATTTCCTAAGCCGGTTCTGGCGCTGCTACACGGCTGGGGCATGAATGCTCGCGTGTTCGACACGCTGGCAGCGTGCCTGGCAGACGACTTCGAGTTGCGCGTACTCAGCTTGCCGGGGCATGGCGGGCGTGAGGTGCTGCCGCGCAACACCCTGCAAAGCTGGGCGGACGATCTGGCGAAACAGTTGCCGGAACGGAGCACGCTGCTCGGCTGGTCGCTCGGTGGGCAGGTGGCGATGCGCGCAGCACTTGACCACCCCCGCAAGATTTCCCGACTGGTGTTGCTGGCGTCCACGCCTGCATTCGTGGCGACGGCCGATTGGCAGGCCGGCATGGCACGGGACGATCTGGAGGCGTTTGGCACCGCATTGATCGCGGACCAGACAGCCACCCTGTTGCGATTTCTCAGTTTGCAAACGCGCGGCATGACCGACCAAAAAGCCGTCTTGCACGCCTTGCGGCAAGCATTTATGTCGGTGCCGCAGGCAGATGCCGGCGCGCTGGCAAGCGGGCTGGACATGCTGCGTCACACCGATCTGCGTGCGGCTGTGCCGCAACTTGTGCAACCGACGCTGGTGGTGCACGGCGCGCTCGATACGCTGACGTCTCCTGCAGCCGGCGCCTGGCTGGCGGCTACTTTGCCGCTTGCGCGTCAGATTGTCTTGCCGCGCGCGGCGCATGCCCCCCACTTGTCGCACAGCCTTGAAGTTGCTGCGGCGATCCGGGGATTTGTACATGGCTGATTTCGAGCTCGACCCCCATGAGGTGCGTCGCGCGTTCGACCATGCGGCTGCCAGCTACGACGCGCATGCGGTGTTGCAGCGCGAAGTGTGTGACCGCCTGCTGGAACGGCTCGATTTCATGAAACTGCAACCCGAACGGGTGCTGGATGTAGGCTGTGGCACCGGCTATGGGCTGGCGCATCTGCGCGAGCGGTATGCTGCTGCAGAACTCTGCGCGCTCGATCTCGCTCCGGCGATGCTGCACGCCGCGCAAGCGCGACTGCCGCAGCCGCACTGGACGCAGCGTGCGCGTGCCCTGCTGAGCCCGCATGCCTCCCCCCTTACCCATACGCTGTGTGCCGACATGGAGCGGTTGCCGCTGACGGTCAACAGCGTGAATCTGCTCTGGTCCAGTCTCGCCATGCAGTGGGCACGCGATCTCGACGCAACGATCAAGGGGTTCCATCGGGTATTGGCGCCCGGCGGGCTGCTGGTTTTCGCCACCTTTGGCCCCGATACGTTGAAAGAGTTGCGCACGGCTTTCGCGGCGATTGACGATGCGCCGCACGTCAACCGTTTCGTTGATCTGCACGACATCGGTGACATGCTGGTTCATGCAGGCTTCAGCAGTCCGGTGATGGAAATGGAAATGCTGACGCTGACCTATGCCGACCTCAAAACCCTGATGCGTGACCTTAAAGGCATCGGTGCGCATAACGCGGCGACGTCGCGCAAGCGCGGCCTGCTCGGCAAATCGGCGTGGGCGAAACTGGAGCAAGCCTATGAAACGCAGCGTCTGGAAGGTCGCTTGCCAGCCACCTATGAGGTGATCTACGGCCACGCCTGGGTGGGTGATAAAATGCAGCGCGAGGACGGCCGGCAGGTGATCCAGTTCAACATCGACCAGCGTCGCCGCAAGCAGGGGCTGGCGTGAACGGCCTGTTCGTAACTGGCACCGATACCGGCGTCGGCAAAACCCGGGTAGCGGTGGCGCTGATTCATGCGCTGCGTGCGCAAGGCCTGCGGGTGGCGGCGATGAAACCGGTGGCTGCGGGCTGTGAACCCGGCGAGCTGAACGACGATGTCAGCGCGCTGCTGCAGGCGGCCAACGTGGCAGCCGATCTGCGCGACATCAATCCCTATTCCTTCGAGCAGCCGATTGCGCCACATCTCGCCGCGCAGCAGGCAGGCGTTCAGATCGAACTGCCCGTCATCGTTGCCGCCTATGCACGACTCGCGGCGGCAGCCGATGTGGTGGTGGTGGAGGGCGCAGGTGGCTGGCGCGTGCCATTGAATGCGCATGAGGAAATGGCGGATTTGGCGCAAGCGCTCGCGCTGCCAATTG
>JAAPAA010000128.1 GCA_012274165.1 Thiobacillaceae bacterium | reverse complement strand
GCGCAACCCAGTGCCATCCACGCGTGTCATCGGCGCAGACGATGAGCCATAGGGCAGACAGGATGAACACCAGCGGCAGAGCCTGGTGATAGGCAAGGTTTTCCAGCCCCCAGTACGAGCCTGGCTGCACCATCAGGACTGCCAAGGAAAAGCACGCTGCGGCCTGAAAAGTGTCGCCCAGTGACTTGTGCAGCAGTTTCCATTGCAGCGTCAGGAGGCTTCCCAGGACGAAGAGCATTGACAGCAATTGGTAGGGCACCGAATTGCCCCCCAGGAAATATTGCGCCACCGCATCCAGCGCGAAGCCCACAGGCGCCAGCGTATCGTTGGTGGCCCTGAACAGGTAGTTGAGGTCGAAAGAGCCTATGTTCCCGTCGTAGTAGCCCCGCCAGTCGTCGTACCAGGGGATGTCCATGCCGAATCGCAGCCATGCCAAGGCGCCGAGCGCCAGGCTGAGCACCGGAAGCGCGATTAGAAAGCGGGCAAGGTATCGGGTATATCGCTCTGTCATGAGGTCAAGCGTCGTCGACGCCGCAGCGCCATAGACACGCTTGGGCTTAGAAGCGATCGGGATTCTTTGCTCTCAGGCCCAGACGGCAGGAGCCCTCGCGAATGCTCATTTCGAATTCAGGTCAATCGGCCCCTCAAAGAGCGGCCTTTGCGCGCCATCCTCGGCTACCGCAACGACTCGCGCCTCGACAGGCGATCGGAGCCCGGCGGCCGGAACATCGACATGCCAACCGGAATGCCGGTAGCCTTCGTCCCTCAGAACCTCGCAAACGTCCTGTCGCGCATCCCCCAGGACGGCCCGGTATTCGACCCGATCAATTGTCGCCACAACCTTTGCGATCTTTCGCCCTGACGACGCCGCGGCCCAACCCCCCAGGTGCAGGTGACCGTCTTGAACCGACGCTGCGTCCAGATAACCCCAGGGCGCAAGCTCCAACAATTGCTTTGGATCCAAGACACCAAAATAGATGAGCCCACACTCGCCGCTATCGAGCTGCGCCATCACGCTGACAAAGGACGTGGTGGCCCGGGGAATCGGAAATCGCAACTCCCATCCGTAATTCTCGAAATCAGTGGCCCAGGCTTTCGCAAGATCCGGACGGCGAATGCCCAATGTGGCTTGATAACGAACGCCCCCGACCTCTGCGTACACCGCTTTGACCGACGAATCACGGTCCAGGGACTTCGCCCAACCCGACACATCCGCAAGCACGGTTGGTGCATCCTGGGTGACACCGTAAGCGATCGCACGCTCGACCCAGCCCCAGGCACCCTGACGATAGGCGTCGAAGCGCTCGAGGGACTGTTGACGCTTTGGCACCACGTACAGGTCTTGCTGGTCCGCCAATCCGCGCGGGACCCGCAGATAACCGCCGTCGGGGTGCGCCAAGCTGTGCACGAGTACCGAGCGGACAAACGATTCACTGACGTGGGTTGTTCCATATACGGCGCTGTCAAGCGCGGATATTTCACTTTCGGGCGCGAACAGGAACCCATTGTCGGCAAGCCGCATTCCTGCCGGCAAGATGGACTCGTCATGCACACTGAACACCAAAAAGCCATCATCGGTCAGCAGCTCGTAGAGCCGCACCAGCCAGGCACGAAACAGACGCTCGGGCAGATGCGTGAAGAGGGATGCGACCCAGATGAATTGAAATTTCCGGCCCGGCTGAAATTGAGCGGGTGATGCATCCGACACCAAAGCGTTCACACCGAATTGGTCTCGCACAAAGTTCACCGCGTCTTCCTGAATGTCGGACGCCCAGATCTGGCGGGCCGGACAGCTTTGCACCAGAAAGCGAAGGGCTCTGCCATATCCGCACGCAAAATCCAGGATCAACTTGTCTTGGAGGCCGTGGGGGAAGGCCAACCGCAGCATGCGTTCCAGCGCACGATACTGTTGCAAGGCGACGCAGAAATATTGGGAGATCGACTGATTCACATCCTCCAGCACCCGGATCGAATGCGTCAACATTTGATCCGCGGGATGAATAGCGGTGCTGACCTTGCTGTTCTGGCCCCCGAGTTCGCGTTCGCATTGCGCACTCAGAATCTCGCTCACCTGTGGCGCATTCAGCAGCGCGTGGGCCTGGCGCAGTAAAGATTGGTTTATCGGTTTCACTGGTCGAATTTTTCCGAGGTAACGCTTTAGATAGGCACTGATCACTTGCGTCGGCGATGTCTGATTGATCGAGTTCATTCTAGCCGGGATATTTCACCGGTTAGACGTCCGCCGCCGCGTGACGGAGCCCGTTGTCCTTGGCACTGACGTCAAGGACAACCGAGGACTGGAGATGCCGAACGGTACTGGGAACAAGATCCAAATCAGCCGGTTTGTCCGGCGGATCATTGACGCAGATTTCAGCGCGGGTGATCTGCGCAGCGACGTTGGTGTGACATTGTGCGGCAGGTCGATCGTTGAGATCGATTCGGTAGTTGACCGGCTGCTTCTTCAGACTTTCGGTTCGGCTCAAACTGCCGGCCAGCTACCCGCCGCTATTGCGTCGGCCAGGCGTAATAGGCGATTCCCTCGAGCGCCCAGCTCGAATTGAGCTGCACCAGCCAATCCTTTTCCGCCGCGTTGATGGTGTAGAAGTGCGCGTCCTTTTCGCGATTGTAGAACCGGTAGACGGCGCTGGCGGTGCCCCCGCTCGCCTCCTGCGCATACCAGCTCGGGCCCTCGAAGTTGTCGCCGGCGGTGCCCGTCACGATGTCGCGTTCCACGGGGCTGATGGTGTAGAAGTGTTGGCCGGTCTGGGTGTTGTAGAAGCGATAGACCGGCGACGACCCGGTGACCTGGGAGTCGTACGCGTAGAAGGCCACGCCTTCGTAGCTGAATGTGGGAATGGCGGCGATCACCCAGTCACGTTGCGGCGCGCTGGCGGTGTAGAAGTGCCCTCCGGTGGTGGCGTTGTAGAACCGGTAGACCGCTGTGCGCTGGGTCACGTCCTGGGCGCTGCCGGAAGGACTGAGCCAGCGGCTGAGGCCCGCGAAATAGGCCTTGTCGAAGCGTCCGTACCAGCTGCTGCCGCCACGGAAGAAGCAGCTCGCGCTGCCGCCGTACAGCTGGCCGATCAGGTAGCGCTTGCCGCTGCTGCTTGCAAAAAGGCCGGACCCGCTGCTGCCCGATTCGGTCGTGCCGGTGTCCCAGTTGGCATTCACGAAGCTGCCGGTGGACGCGTTGGCGGCGGCGCAGCTGAACGAATCGGACGAGTCCACCGCAGTGCAGTTGGCGAAAGTCGTCACGGCACCCTGGCTGTATTTCTGCAGGTCACCCGCGGGATGGTGGATCCCCACCACGTCGCCGCCGATGGCCGGCGCATCGATCGACCAGCCGGCGAAAACCGCGCCCGTCGGCGGCGCAGCACTGAGCTTCATGAACGACGCATCGGTGTCGCTGC
>JAAPAA010000127.1 GCA_012274165.1 Thiobacillaceae bacterium | reverse complement strand
GCGGGCCGAGGAGCTGGAGCAATCGCTCACGGCAGCCGCACAGCAGCAACTGAGCCTCATTGAGCAGCTCGCAAGTGAGGCGCAGCGGCACAGCGATGTGCTGGCAGCTCAAGATGAACAACTGGCCGCAAGCCGAGAAAGCATTGACCGATACCAGGCCGATCTTTCGGACCAACAGCGGCAGGCCGCTCACTGGAAGGACAGGGCTGATCAGTATGCGGCGGTAACTGCCGAATTGGAGGCGCGGCTGTCCGCAACTCAGGAACGGCTCGCCCAGATCGAACACGCCCTCGAAGCTGCTTCGACGCAGCGCAACGATTTCGCCGAGATAGTGGCCGCCCAGCAGGGGCAAATAGACAGCACGCAGGCCGAGGTCAAGGCCGGGCGTGAAACGCTGACGAACCACCAGGCCGACTTGGTGGAGCAGCAACGACAAACAGTGGTCTGGAAGCAACGCTCGGAGCAGCTGGAATCAGCTCAGCAAGCCCAGCATCAATCAGCATTGGCCCAGGTCGCGGAGGAGCGCGAGAAGGCGGCACGCCTCGAGGCCGAGATCAACGAGCAAAGGCGCCAGACGACCTATTGGATCGAAAAGTCCGGGACGTCCCAGACTATTGTGGAGATGCAGCAGCGCCAATTGGACGACCTACGCGCCCAGAAGGACGATCTACGCGCCCAGAACCAGCAGTTCGAGCAGATGGCCCATCTGACAACCAAGCTCAATGCGATGCGCGACGCGGACCTCAAGGAACTGCGCGGGCGCTACGAGGTGGCCCTGGGTATGCAGCAGCGCCAGCATTCGCTCCTGGTCGAGCTGGAAGACAAGCTGCGGTTGGCTTCCCAGTATTTCCACCAGCTGCAAGGCCCCAATGGAGGCGCACTCGAGGAAGCCGCGCCAGAAGCGCTGTTTGTCGTACCCAAGAAGGCGAGCCGCCGGCGTAGCGATGCGACGGCCAGGAAACAAGCATCATGACTCCTGCCATGACCCCTGCCATGACATCTGCCATGCCACCCGGCAAAGAGGCGAAGGCGCTCGCCGAGCTGGTGGACGAGATGCTGCGCCGACTCGGCTCCTCATCCGAACCGACGCACGCCAGGAAAAATGTCGCGATCAAGACCAGCCTGTTCGATCGCTGCATCGAACTTTGCCGGGCCGGCGGCGTGCCCTCGCCAGACGCGAAGATCAGAACCTTGCATCATCTGTCTTGCACGGGCGGCACCCTCATTGCCAAGTGCCTGGCTGCCATGCCCAACACCTTGCTGCTCAACGAAGTGGATCCGTACAGCAGGATGCTCTACAACCCGGATTCGCCCAAGTTCAATCCAACCGATCTTGCATCGCTGGTGCGCATGGGTGACCGGAATGCCTCCGACAAGGTGCTTGGCGAGCTGTTCCTGGGGCAGTTGCGCGCGCTGCATGGCAGCGTTGTCCTGGAGGGACGACGCTTGATTCTGCGCGACCACAGCCACGGGCAATTTCTTTTTACCGATGAGCCCGACGGCAAGAAATCACTGCTGACTTTGGTGCGACCCGCCTACCCGACCTGCTCGGTTGTGACTGTTCGAGACCCGTTGGACAGCTATCTTTCCATGCGTGACCTTGACTGGATCCACTTCTCTCCCAATACCGTGGATGAATACTGCCGCCGCTACCACCTTTTCCTCGACGCCCACGCGGGGCTGCCGATTTATCGCTACGAGGAATTCCTGGAAGCGCCGCAGGTCGTGATGCGCCGCCTGTGCGATCAGCTGGAGCTGCCTTTCAACGAGACGTTCGAACTGACGTTCGATGCCTTCAAGTTCTCCGGCGACAGCGGGCGCAGCGGCGGCATCATCGCGCCCCGGCCGCGCCGCGCCCATGAGCCCGAAGTGGAGGCGCTGGCAGGCAAGTCTTCGCACTATCTGAGCCTGTGTGAGCGGATTGGCTATCCGGCGCTGGGCCAAGCGGCAAAGAGGCCGGGAAAGGTCAAGACCAGTGCCAAAAACAAGAAGAGGAACAAATGAGCAATAACGTACGGCCCGATCCGACGAAGGGCATTTTGCAGGCGAGTCTGGGGCATCTCACGCTCGACGAGCTCAACCTGCTGCTGGCTGCACTGGACAGGAACGCGCTCAAGACAGTCAACAGTCCAGGCGCCAAAGTGTCGGTCTGGTTCAGCCTGGCCGTGGCGATCGTGAACAAATGCGTGCGTGCGAGCAAGACGGCCCGCAACGCCGTCGAACAGGCACAGTGCGCGGCGGCCTGTGCATCGGTGCGGGAGCAATTGCGAGCTCAGCATCGCATGTTGCTGGCTCGCCCGCGCGATGACGTTGGCGCGGCCGAGCCGACCCGGCCGACGGACGCGAACGAAGCGGCCGAAGTCGCTGAGGCAGTAGCCATCCGCCGGGTCTACGAGCTGATCCTGCATCGCACACCCAAGCAGGCGGAAATCGATATCTGGGCAGGCCACATCGCCAAAGGATTGCCGTTCCATCAGTTCCTGCTTCAGGTCGAGGGCAGCGAAGAGGCACAGCGGGTGCGTATCGCGGCCGCCGGCGGCGAGGCCGGCAGCGAGACCGACGGCGAATTCGTCCAGTCCGCGTATGAGATGGTTCTCAGGCGCGGCGCGCACCCGAGGGACATCGAGCACTGGACCGGACGGCTGGCCACGGGAGAGTTTTCCCGTCAAACCCTGTTGATGGCGCTGCTGAACATCGCCAAGGTGGAGAACGAGGGCCTGGTCACCCCGCATGACGGTCTGTCCTGCTGGATCATGGGAACCGACCAGACGATTCACGTCGACGATTGGAAGCTGCGCGCGCAATCGCTGCGAGAGCAGCCTCCAGCCAGTGGAGGGGAGAGCTTCAGCCGCTTCTACATCAAGAGTCAGCCCCGTTACCTTGTCACGGCCATCGCCAGTCTTTACAAGGGCGCCGACTTCATCGAACAGTTCATGGACAACATCACCTCGCAAAGCATCTTCGATGACTATTGCGAACTGGTGATCGTCGATGCCGACTCGCCAGAAAACGAAGGGGAAATCATCCAGCGGTATCTGGCCAAACACAAGGGCATCCAGTACCTGCGGATGAATCATCGCATCGGCATCTACGATGCCTGGAATGTGGGTGTGAAGGCCGCCAGGGGCGACTACCTGACCAACACCAACCTGGATGACCTGCGCCGCCACGATTCGCTGGAACTCCAGGCAGCGGTGCTCGACAATCTGGATTTTGTGGACGTCACGTATCAGGATTTCTATTACAGCTTCGATCCCGATCTGAGCCCCGAACAGGTGGCCGAGTTCGGCTACAAGAGCAACCTGCCGGTCATCTCGCCACACAACATGATGCAGTTCAACTCGCCGCACAACGCACCGATGTGGCGCAAGCGATTGCATGACGAACTGGGGCCGTTCGATATCAACTACAAATCCGCCGGCGACTATGAGTTCTGGATGCGCTGCCTCGCTGCGGGAAAGACCTTCTACAAGCTCAACGACCCACACGTCGTGTATTACCAGAATCCACATGGCCTTTCGACACGGGCCGACACGCGCGGCGTGGTCGAGGCAAGGCAGATCCACCGCCGCTACTTCCGCCCGTTGACCTCGCCTCACCTCACCAGCGACTGGCGCGTTTTCGGTACGGGTGTACTTGGCATGGCGCCAGACCACGCCGCCACCTTGAAAGGCGGTATCCGGGAGCGCTACCCCCTGATGCAGTCGGAGCTGCGCCATCTTGGCCGCACGGCCAAGTTTTCATCGAGGGGCGCGCGATGAACCGACTGCTGGTCGACGGCATCTTCTTCCAGTTGAACAACACGGGCATCGCCCGCGTCTGGCAGACCATACTTGGCTTGATGGCTCGTGCCGGCCGGTACGAGATCCTGATGCTGGACCGCGGGGGCCTGCCGCACATCGAAGGTGTCACGCGGGTGCCGTTCCCGCGCTACGAGCTCTTGGCAAACACGCCCGCGGACTCCGAATTGATCCAGAAGGTGTGCGACCACTACCGCGTCGACGTATTCAGCACGACCTACTACACCACGCCGCTCACGACGCCTATGGTCCTGATGGTGTACGACATGATTCCGGAGCTGTTTGGCTTCGACTCGATGCGGCGCGACCTGATGGAGAAAGAGCTCGCAATCGCTTATGCCCAGCGATATCTGTGCATCTCGAACACAACCTGCAAGGACCTGCTCTCGTTCTACCCGGAGATTCCAGCCGATCGGGTGGCGGTGGCGCACTGCGGAGTTGACGAAGCGGTGTTCCGGCTGCGGACGCCCGGTGACGTTGCTGCATTCCGGACACAGTACGGCCTGGCGCGCCCCTATTTCCTGTTCGTCGGATCTCGCGTCCAGCAGAAGGGCTACAAGAACAGCCAGTTGTTCTTCCAGGCGCTCAAGCGTCTGGAACACGTCGAGTTCGACGTGCTCTGCGTGGGCGGGGAGCCGGAAATCGAGCAAAGCGTGCTCGCGGGCTTGCCTCGGGGGATACGCTGCACGCGGGTGGAACTGACCGATGACGAACTGGCCCTTGCCTACGGGGGGGCCCAGGCTCTGGTGTACCCCTCTCTCTATGAAGGGTTCGGCATGCCGGTGATTGAGGCGATGGCGTCCGGTTGTCCCGTCATCACCACAAACCACGGTTCGTTGGCCGAAGCCGCATCTGGCGCGGCCCACCTGATCAGCGGCTTCTCCGTCGAAGAAATGCAGCAGGCCATCGCGCGCCTGCGCGACGACGGCTACCGGCAGGAACTGGTCGACAGAGGCTTGGCCCACGCCAGCCAGTTTCGCTGGCAAAAGATGGCCGATGCCTTGACCGGCCAGCTGGATTCGGTGATCACCGAGGCCCGTGCCGGGAAATACGTCGATTTCTTCCTCGAGTGGCGGCGTCTGCGCGAGACGCAGGCCGCCGTGGACTTCAATTGACCATGAAAAAAGCACTGATCTGCGGCGTCACGGGGCAAGATGGCGCCTACCTGGCCAAGCTGCTGCTGGACAAGGACTACCAGGTTTGGGGCACGTCGCGCGACGCGCAGACCACAGGAGCCGCCAACTTGCACAGGCTGGGCATTGCCGGCCAGGTGCGCCTGATCTCGATGGCGCCGGCCGATTTTCGAAGCGTACTGACTGCCGTGGATCGCAGCGATCCTGACGAGATCTACTACCTTGCCGGCCAGAGCTCCGTGGGATTGTCGTTCGAGCAGCCGGCCGAAACGCTGGAGAGCATCGTCTCTGGCGTGCTGAACATGCTGGAGGTGATCCGCTTGCGGCGTAAACCGGTGCGCTTCTATAACGCGGGCTCCAGCGAGTGTTTCGGGGACACCGGTGGTCAAGCCGCCAATGAGCAAACCCCCTTCCGGCCGCGCAGCCCCTACGCGGTGGCCAAGGCCTCGGCCCACTGGCTGGTGGCCAACTACCGCGAGGCCTACGGTTTGTACGCCTGCAGCGGAATCCTGTTCAACCACGAATCCTCGGTACGCCCCGACAGGTTCGTGACACAGAAGATTGTTCAGGCAGCCAAACGCATTGCCGCG
>JAAPAA010000126.1 GCA_012274165.1 Thiobacillaceae bacterium | reverse complement strand
GATGTCCTCAGATGCCATGCGTATGAGCCGCCGTCCCAGATAGCGCGGGTCGGCACCGCCATCGAGCATGCGCACCAGCCAGTACAGCGCAGCGTCAGGGCTGCTGCCGCGCACGCTTTTGTGCAGCGCGGAAATCTGGTCGTAAAAGGCTTCACCGCCTTTGTCGAAGCGGCGCAGCGATTGTGCCAGCGCGTTTTCGACAAACGCAGTATCGACCAGGTCTACCTGCGCAGTGTGGGCAGCGCTGTCGAGTTGTTCCAGCAGGTTGAGCAGCTTGCGGGCGTCGCCATCGGCGTAAGCCGCGAGAAGTTGATCGACGCCGTCGGCCAGTTTCAAGTGCGGCAATTCCTGCAGCGCGTGTTGCAGCAACTGCCCCAGTTCCTCAGGCGTCAGCGATTTCAGCACATAGACCTGGGCACGCGACAACAAGGCACCGACGACTTCAAACGAGGGGTTTTCAGTGGTCGCGCCGATGAAGGTGAACAAGCCGCTTTCGACGTGCGGCAAAAAAGCATCCTGCTGCGCCTTGTTGAAGCGGTGGACTTCATCCACAAAAACGATGGTGGCACGGGACATGGACTGGTTCATGCGCGCGCGCTCGACGGCTTCGCGGATGTCTTTGACGCCGGAGAGCACGGCCGAAATGGCGATGAAATCGGCGCCAAAGGCCTCTGCGGTGAGTCGTGCCAGGGTGGTTTTCCCTACGCCCGGCGGCCCCCATAAAATCATCGAATGCAGCTTGCCGGAATCGAACGCGAGTTTAAGCGGCTTGCCCGGCCCCAGGAGATGACGCTGCCCGACGACTTCGCTCAGGGTGTGCGGGCGCAGGCGTTCGGCCAGCGGCACGTCGGTTGGGCGCGCGGGCACTGTACTGGACTGAAACAGGTCGTCAGTCGCCAATGATGTCGGCACCTTTCGGGGGTGTAAATTTAAAGCGTGACGGCGCGATAGCCGGGTTGCGCAAAAAGTGGCTCAGTTTCAGCGTGGTTTGCTGGCCGAAATAATCGGACAACTACATCTGCACCAGCACATCGCCCTTGAAGCCCATGCGGATTCGCTCAAAGGTCGTGTCACGGTTCTTGGGGGTGGCCTCCAGCCATTCCAGACCACTGCCCTCACCTGCATCTTTCAGACTGAAGTATTGTTCAATCGCGTTGTCACCGGCCAGCAAGGCAGCTGGCGTGCCGGCCATGACGTCACCAAGCGACTTGACGGTGACTTGATCCAGGTCAGCGTCATACAGCCACAATTTGATGCCATCGCTGACGATCACCTGTTCGTATGGCGCAACGTAGTCCCAGCGAAATTTTCCGGGACGGGCGAACATCATCTTGCCGCTGGCTTGCTGCTTGATACGGCCCGACCGGTCAGCAACCGTCTGGGTAAATTCAGCCTAGGCAGTCCTGGCACCCGCGATGAAGGCTTTGAGGCGCTCGACCCCACCCGCATGGGTGTTGCCTGATACCGCCAATGCACACAATAGAATCAATACACGCACAACACCCCCCGAAAAAAAGTGCGCCCGACGGGCGCACTTTGCTTGACCTCACCTACCTGCAAAAGTTTATTTCGTCTTGCAGGTGTTCATGCCGAACGCCATATAGGCCGGGCAAAACTTGAAAATAGATGTGAGCAACAGAACCATCCCAGCAATCATAATCCACGGCATTCCATATGTTTCGATAAAGGAATTGTTTAGCATAAGACTAGCTAACAGTCCTGCGCCAACCACCGCACGGATCACACGATCCACTCCGCCTACATTTTTTGCCATTCTTTGCATCCTCCTAAGTTATTTGATGATCACCTTGCGTTGCCTCATCTGACTAAACACGGACAACACAAGGCGAAGCTTAACGTATTTCAATAGGCACCTGTTTTAAGCAATCAAGGGCACGATCAGCAACGCGACGATATTGATGATCTTGATCAACGGATTAACGGCCGGGCCCGCGGTGTCCTTGTAGGGATCGCCCACGGTATCGCCGGTCACGGCCGCTTTGTGCGCCTCGGAGCCTTTTCCGCCGAAGTTGCCTTCCTCGATGTATTTCTTGGCGTTGTCCCATGCGCCGCCACCTGTAGTCATCGAAATGGCCACGAAAATACCGGTGACGATGGTGCCGACCAGCACGCCGCCCAACGCCTGCGCGCCGAGGGTGAGGCCGACGATCACCGGAACGGCGACCGGCAGCAGCGAGGGAACGATCATTTCCTTGATCGCGGCCTTGGTCAGCATGTCGACGCAGGTGCCGTATTCCGGCTTGGAGGTTCCAGCCATGATGCCGGGGATTTCCTTGAACTGACGGCGCACCTCCACCACCACCGAACCGGCGGCACGACCCACCGCCTCCATGCCCATTGCGGCGAACAGGTAAGGCACCATGCCACCGATGAACAGGCCAATGATGACCATGTGGTTGGACAGGTCGAAGGTCATGGCCTGGGCCAGCGGGTCGGCCAGCAGCGCCTTGGCATTGATCGCATGGGTGTAATCCGCGAACAGCACCAGCGCGGCCAGACCGGCGGAACCGATGGCGTAGCCCTTGGTGACGGCCTTGGTGGTGTTGCCCACCGCGTCGAGCGGGTCGGTAATGTTGCGGATGCTTTCGTCGAGACCAGCCATTTCGGCGATGCCGCCGGCGTTGTCGGTGATCGGACCGTAGGCGTCGAGCGCGACGATGATGCCGGCCATCGACAGCATCGAAGTCGCCGCAATCGCAATGCCATAGAGGCCAGCCAATGCATACGCACCCCAGATCGCCGCACACACAGCCAGCACCGGCAACGCGGTGGATCGCATCGAGACGCCGATACCCGCGATGACGTTGGTGCCGTGGCCGGTCGTGGAGGCTTGCGCGATATGACGCACCGGGCCGTATTCCGTAGCGGTGTAGTACTCGGTGATGACCACCATGGCGGCAGTCAGAGCGAGTCCGATCAGTGTGGCGTAGTACAGATGCATCGACGTCACCAGTTCGCCGGCGATCATCACGCCCTCGCCCAGCATCATGTTGGTGATAGGGTAAAACGCGATGGCAGCGAGCACGCCGGATACGATCAGTCCGCGATACAGCGCGTTCATGATCTTGCCGCCGTCACGCGCCTTGACGAAGAAGGTGCCGACGATGGATGCAATGATGGAGAAGCCGCCAAGCACCAGCGGATAGATCACCGCTTCGGGGGAACCGGTAATCAGCAGGCCGCCCAGCAACATGGTGGCGATGATGGTCACCGCGTAAGTCTCGAACAAGTCCGCCGCCATGCCCGCGCAGTCGCCGACGTTGTCGCCGACGTTGTCGGCAATCACCGCCGGGTTGCGCGGATCGTCTTCCGGAATCCCTGCTTCGACCTTGCCCACCAGGTCAGCGCCGACGTCAGCACCCTTGGTGAATATGCCGCCACCCAGCCGGGCGAAAATGGAAATCAGCGAACCGCCGAAAGCCAGTCCGACCAGCGCATGGGTCGCTTCTTCGGTGCTGGCACCCATCGCCAGGGTGAGGAAAGCGTAATAGCCTGCCACCCCCAGCAAACCCAGGCCCACCACCAGCATGCCGGTAATGGCACCCCCCTTGAACGCCACATTCAGCGCGGCATTGAGGCCGTTCTTGGCGGCCTCGGCGGTACGCACGTTGGCGCGCACCGAGACGTTCATGCCGATGTAGCCGGTCAGCCCCGAGAGCACCGCGCCCAATGCAAAGCCGACTGCGGTTTGCCAGCCCAGCGCGAGAAAAATCGCGATCAGCAGAATCACGCCGACGATGGCGATGGTGGTGTATTGCCGGTTCAGGTAAGCCGCTGCGCCTTCCTGCACCGCCGCAGCGATTTCGCGCATGCGGTCGTTGCCGGTTGGCAGTCCGATAATCCATTTGATCGACACGATCCCATAGACCAATGCCAGTCCTGCCGCCACGAGCGCGAACATCAAGCCTTCATTCATTATCACCTCCTCAAAAGACCAAAAAAAAAACGGTAGCTTTCGCTACCGTTCTCATTCCCTACGACTTGCCCATTGCCAGGCCGCCTTCAAAATGGGTACCTGGCTGAAACCCAAATATTTCATCGAGCCGAAGGTCGCGGATGCATTCATCGACCGCTACCTGCCCATGTTCTCGCTGCACTTCGGACAAAATCAGCTTGGCCGAATTGCCGTTGTAAAAGCCACCAAAGTCAGCTTGCACCTTGAGGAGCTGTTTCGCCCGATCGAGCGTCATGGCTTGTCTCGAATCCTGGTATTAGATCTTGAATTTTGCCAGCTTCTGCGCCACTGCGATGTTTTTCAGCGTCACGTAAACCGGCAGACCGTCAGCGTATTTCGGATAATCCTCACCCTGGATTAGCGGTGTCAGATAGCGTTTGCACTTGGGCGTAATGCCATAGCCGTCCTTGGTGATGAAGTCGCGCGGCATGAACTTCTCAACGTTGGCGACATCCTTCAGATCGGCCACGCCAATTTTGTATTTGTATGGCGAATCCGACAGCCGTTGGACCGTCGGCATCACCGAGTTGTGACCTTTGATCGCCAGTTCCACTGCTTTCTTGCCGAGTTCATAAGCCTGCTTGACGTCAGTTTTCGACGCAATGTGGCGTGCCGCACGCTGCAGATAATCCGCCACCGCCCAGTGAAACTTGTGGCCGAGTGCATCTTTGATCATGTTGGCGACCACCGGCGCGGCGCCGCCCAGTTGCGCATGACCGAAGGCATCACGGGTACCCTGCTCGGCGAGGAAGGTGCCATCCGGATAGTGGCAGCCTTCGGAAACGACGACGGTGCAATAGCCG
>JAAPAA010000125.1 GCA_012274165.1 Thiobacillaceae bacterium | reverse complement strand
GCGCAAGGTTGGGCAGGGCGAGGCGGCGGATATTGCGGCCGCGTTTCAGGTGGCGGCGGTGGACGTGCTGGTGAGTAAGAGTCTGGCCGCCTGTGCGCACAGCGGCGCTAAAAGATTAGTGGTCGCGGGCGGCGTCGGCGCCAACACGCATCTGCGCGAACGGCTCACCCGCGAAGCGGCGGCACGCGGCATCGAGGTGTTTTACCCGCGACTGGAATTTTGCACCGACAACGGCGCGATGATTGCGTTCGCGGGCGCGCAGAGGATGGCGCACGCGACGCTCGACCTGGCCTTTGCGGTCAAGCCACGCTGGGAGCTGGCGACGCTTGAGGCGGTGTAATGGTTGGCGCGCGCTCGTGCGCTACCGCAACCAGGCGGCGATTGTGGCGATGGCCAACACGGCTGTCGCAACCGTAAGCCAGAGAACCCGAATCCGGTTGGCTTCGATGCGCTTGACGAGCTGGGTGTTCTGCTCGGCGAGTGCCTTGATGAGTTCGGTGGAGGCGAACATCTGGCCGTGCAAATCTGACACGGCGGCTTCAAGGGCCGCATTGCGGGCTTCGATGGCGGCCAGTGCCGGGTTGGTCAGTGATACGGGTGTTTGCCCATCCGAAGCCGGCTGCTCCGGCAACGCGGGTTTTCCGGCGACGGCATGCCACAATTTCTTTGCGCCCTCCGCCACCTTGGGTGCGTTTGCGATAACCTCTGACCAGGGAACGTTCTGCAGCACCATCAGCCAGCCCAATGCCATGAATGATCCTTTTCTGTGCGTGTGATGCGTTGCCGGGCAATCAAATCGTGACCATGATTCACTTCCGCAACATCGGATAAGCCTGGCGTAGCGCCTCCAGCCATTTTTCGCTGCCGGTAAGCTGGGCGATCTGCTCGGGGAACAAGAGAAACCCCACCAGGATGGTAATCAGGCACACCAGCACCAGGGTGCCGAATACGCTTTCCGGACGCAGCACGCCCCAGTAGCGGCTGACCAGGAACAGCGTGTCCTTCTTGTGTTCCGACATCGACATCCAGCGCCGCACCACCCGTACCGCGAGATACGCGCCCCAGCCGCCGACCAGCGATGCAAACACGATGCGGAACATGGCGAACAGGTCGAGCCCGCCGCCCATGTACTGGTGATACAGCCAGGAGACGAAGCCGAGCGAGACTGACGCCAGAATCGCGATGGCGACGTTGATGAACAGCCGCCGCCGTTCGCGCGCCAGATCGCGCTGGCGTTCGATGAAAAAGCTGTCGATTTCACGCTTGAAGTATTCGACTTTTTCCTGCACCAGCGAGGAAATCTCGGACTTGGCCACGGCCATGCGTTGGTCCAGCGTCGCACCGAATTTTTCGCCGGCGTAGTCGACCAGTTCGCGCACGTCGTCCTTGGTGAACTGGCGCTGGGAGTGCAATTCGTCGGAAATCTTGTCGAGCTTGGCGTCGATTTCTTGGCTGGCTCGCCAGATCACATCCTTCAGTTCGCCGCCCGCCTGCGAGACGCCTTCTTTCACCACGCCAGCCAGCCGGTCACCGGCGCGGTCGATCGCTTCGCGCGAGACTTCGGCGAGGCTGTCTTTTGCGTGATCGATGGATTTTCCGAAAAAGGCCATGTCAGGTCGCCTGGATGAGGTGCGTGGGTTTATGGGCGGGCGCCGATGCGGCCTTCTTCACCGTTGACCAGCTTGACGAGATTGCTCTTGTGACGATAGACCAGCAGCAGCGTAATCACCAGTACCGTGATCGTCGTGTTGCCCCAGCCCATCAGCAGCCAGGAATAGAGCGGTGCAAGGATGGCGGTGGTCAGTGCGGACAGCGAAGAAATCCGGAACACCTTGGCCATGAACAGCCAGGTGGCCAGACACGCCAGCCCGAGCCAGGGGTTGAGGCCGACCAGCACGCCGAGCGCGGTGGCCACCCCCTTGCCGCCCTGGAAGCGGAAAAACACCGGGAACAAATGACCGGCAAATACGGCCAGCGCGCACAGCAATGCAACGTCTTCACTCAAGCCGAACTGCGGTGCCAGCAGGCGCGCCAGCACCACAGCAACCCAGCCTTTCAGCGCGTCACCCAGCAAGGTCAGCGCGGCGGCGGCCTTGCGTCCGGTGCGCAGTACGTTGGTCGCACCGGGGTTGCCCGAGCCGAAGCTGCGCGGGTCCGGCAGCCCCATGAGTTTGCTGACGATGACGGCAAATGACAGGGAGCCGATCAGATAGGCGGCAGCGATAAACAACAGCGTGGTCATATGTCAGTAAAATGGCGGGTTTTGGATGAGCCCCAAGCGGGCGCGGTGTGATGGATATCTTGTTTCTGCGGGACTTTCGTCTCGAACTGATTATCGGCGTATACGAATGGGAACGCAAAGTGCCGCAGCCGGTTCGGCTCGACCTCGAAATCGGCCTGGCAAACAGTAAAGCGGGTGGCACCGATAACGTCGCCGACACCATCGACTATGGCGCGGTGGCGCTGCGGGTGAAGGATTATCTGCACAATGCGCCGCAGCCGATCACACTGGTGGAGTCGGTGGCCGAGCATGTCGCCGCCATCGTGCGCAATGAGTTCGGTTCGCCGTGGGTGAAAGTCTCGGTGACCAAGTTCGCCATCGTGCCGGGCATCAAGGAGCTCGGTATCACCATCGAGCGCGGCACCCGCGCGTGAGTCTGGAGCAAATCGCTACCAGCGATATTGTCAGCGGGTCGATCATTCTGCTGGCAGCGTATGTCATTCGCGGCATCACCGGCTTTGGCTCGGGTCTGGTCTCGGTGCCTTTGCTGGCGCTGTTTCTGCCGCTGCAATTCGTGGTGCCGCTGATTTTGCTGCTGGATTTCACCGCATCGATCGTGATCGGCGGCCTGCATTTCAAGCGGGTGAAATGGAATGAAATCGGCATCCTGATCCCGTTCGGCGTGATCGGCGTGATCGTGGGCACCACGCTGCTGGTCAAGCTGCCGCCCGGGCCGATGCTGTTTGCGCTGGCCGGGTTCGTCTTCATCTTCGCGCTGCGCAGCGTGTTGAACATCCGCGGCGACAAGCAGATCTCGCGCGCCTGGGCGGTGCCCGCCGCGCTGACCGGCGGCACCGTGGGCGCGCTGTTCGGCACGGGCGGACCGCCGTATGTGATTTACCTCACCCATCGCATCCACGATAAAAGCGATTTGCGCGCGACGTTTTCGGCGTTGTTTTTCACCGAAGGCCTGACGCGCATCGCCAGCTTTTTGATTGTCGGCCTGCTGTTGTCGAGCCAGGTGTGGATCGCGTACTTTGCTGCTTTACCCATCATGCTGGGCGCGCTCTATCTGGGCGGGCGCGTGCATGTCGGCTTGAGCCAGGCGCAGATGACGCGGCTGGTCGGCGTGTTGCTGCTGGTGTCGAGTGTGTCGTTGTTATTCAAGGCCATGAATGTATGAACCCCACTGAATCGTTGCACTTTCAATCCGTCTCCTTCAGCGGTCTCGCCCCCGGCGCGCGCCTCATCGTGCTGGGCGCGGTGCATGGCAACGAAACCTGCGGCACCCAGGCGATCCGTCGCGTGATCGGCGAGATCGAGTCCGGACAGTTGGACATCGTTGCGGGCCATGTCACTTTCGTGCCGATTACCAATCCGCTGGCCTATGCGCACCACCGGCGCATGGGCGACCGCAACCTCAACCGCAATCTGGTGCCGACCGAGTCGCCGACCGAATTCGAAGACCGCATCGCCAACTGGCTGTGCCCGCTGCTGGCGCAGCACGATGCGCTGCTCGACCTGCATTCCTTCCATACCGCCGGTCAGCCCTTCGTCATGCTGGGGCCGCAGGACAATAGCGGCCCGCTGGAACCGTTTGCACGTTCGGCCGAGGAAACTGCGCTGGCGCTGCGGCTGGGCGCGCACCGCTTCGTCGATGGCTGGCTCGATACCTATGCCGCCGGCGTCGCGCGGCGGGTGGCGGCAGGCGTGTCGGCACGTGAGGCCGATGCGCGCTATGGCGTTGGCACCACCGAATTCATGCGTGCGCACGGCGGCATCGCGCTCACCCTCGAATGCGGCCAGCATGACGACCCGGCCGCGCCCGCCGTCGCTTACCGCGCCATTTGCAACACGCTGGCGCATCTGGGGCTGACTGCGGCAGCCGCGCCAGCAGCGGTGACCGACACCGAAGCACTGAGCCTGTATCAGGTTGTCGACAGGGTCCACGCGGACGATGCATTCAGCCGCCACTGGTCGAGCTTTGACCGTTTGCATGCGGGCGACGTGATCGGAACACGTCACGATGGCACGCTGGTTCGGGCGGATACCGATGGCTATATCGTTTTCCCCAATCCCAACGCACAACCCGGCCAGGAGTGGTTTTACCTGGCGAAGCCCAGCACCCGGGTGTAAGTCGGCATGCTGCGGCATCCTGTCCTGAACTGGTCTATAAAAAGATAAGCGGGTATTGTTACTCCGCATCCACTCATAGAAGGGAAGACCATGTTGCATGAAGTCAGCGGCGATATTCTTTTGACCAACGCGCAAGCCATCGCCCATGGCGTAGCACCGAATGATGGACACAATCAGGGCTTGGCGCATGCCCTGCGCGAGAACTGGCCGGCGATGTACAAGGACTTCCGGCACTTTTGCCAGACCACGCACCCCAAGGCCGGGTCGATGTGGGCATGGGCCGGCGCGGAAGGCAAACGTGTTGCGGCCTTGTTCACCCAGGATGCAGCGTATGACCACGGCGCCAAGCCGGGTCGCGCGTCAGCCGAAAACCTGAATCATGTATTGAAGGCCCTGCGCAAATGGATTGAAGCGGAAGGCGTGACCAGTCTGGCGCTGCCGCGTCTGGCCACCGGCGTGGGCGGAATGAACTGGGACGAGGTGCGGCCGTTGATCGACAAGCACTTGGGCGATCTGTCCATTCCGGTTTATCTGTATGTGACGTATCACCAGGGCGAGCAGGCCAGCGAAGCGGCCTGAAGCAGTCGGGCATGGGCCAGGAAATCACCCGCACACACTTTTCGGCAGCGGATCTCCGGCAATTTTCCGGCAAGCTGGCCGAGGAAACGGCGGCGTTGCAATCGTTTGCCCAAGCCGGCGGATTTTCCGATGCGCGCTACGTTGCGGGGTTCGAACTCGAGGCTTGGCTGCTCGATCACGCCGGGCGTCCCAACCCGGTCAACGAAGCCTATCTGCGCGCGCTGAACGATCCGCTGGTGGTGCCCGAGCTGTCGCGCTTCAACGTCGAACTGAATGCGCCGCCGGTGGAAATGGGCGCGGGCGTGCTGGCTGCAATGGAGGAATCCCTGCTGACCACCTGGGACAACTGTCAGCAGGTGGCGCACGGCATGGACACGGTGCTGGCGATGATCGGCATCCTGCCGACCATCCGCGATGCGGATTTGTGTCTCGCCAACATGTCGGCGATGAAGCGCTTCGACGTGCTCAACGCACAGGTGCTGCAGCAGCGGGATGGCGCGCCCATCCGCATCGACATCGAGGGCGTGGATCAGCTGCACCTGAGCCGGCGCGACGTGATGCTGGAAGCCGCCACCACCTCATTCCAGTTGCATCTGCAGGTGCCGTTCGAACAGGCGGCGCACTACTACAACGCCACCCTGATCAGCTGCGCCCCGCTGCTGGCGGCGGCGGTCAATTCGCCGCTGCTGTTCGGCCAGCGCCTGTGGCAGGAGACGCGCGTGCCGGTGTTTGAACAGGCGGTCGAACTGGGTGGCTACGCAGGGCTGGCGGAGCCGACGCTGCGGCGGGTGACGTTCGGGCGCGGCTATGTGGCAAACAGCCCGCTCGAACTGTTCGAGGAAAATCTCGAGCACTATCCGGTGCTGTTGCCGATGCCGCAGGAAGAAACATCAACCCGCTATCCGCATCTGCGTCTGCACAACGGCGCCATCTGGCGTTGGGTGCGGCCGTTGATCGGCTTTGATGACGCCGGGCAGGCGCACATGCGGCTGGAGCAGCGGGTGCTGCCGAGCGGTCCGACGGTGCTGGATATGATGGCCAATGCGGCGCTGTATTTCGGCTTGGTGCATGCCCTGGCGCGGCAGCCTGTTGCGGCGGAAACCGATCTGCCGTTTAGCGACGCGCGCGCCAATTTCTACGCCGCTGCCCGCCACGGGCTACAGGCTGAATTGACCTGGCTGGATGGCCGGCGTTATTCCGCGCGTGATTTCGTTCTTGAGATCGGGCTGCCGCTGGCACGTCAGGGGCTGCGTGATTTTGGCCTGCCCGATGCCGAGGTCGAGCATTATCTGGGCGTGGTCGAAGCCCGCGTGCGCAGTGGCCAGACCGGCTCTGCGTGGCAACTGCAACGGCTCGCCCAGGTCGGGGGCGACGTCCATCGAATGATGGACGATTATCTGGTCAACCAGCGTTCCGGTTCGCCGGTGCATGAATGGAGCGTGTGATGCTGACCCAATACGACGCCTTGCCCGCCGGCCTGCTGGAGGCAACGGCCGCCCAGCTGAGTGAGGTGCTGCCCGGCCCCGCGCTGATCCATCTGCCGGGCCGGCGCACGCCGCCGCTGTTCGTTTCGGTGCTGCTGCACGGCAATGAAGACACCGGCTGGCTGGCCGCGCAATCGGTGCTGAAAAAATACGCAGCCGCCGAACTGCCGCGTGCGCTGTCGCTGTTCATCGGCAACGTCGAGGCGGCGCGTTCGGGATTGCGCCGGCTCGACGGCCAGCCGGATTACAACCGGGTGTGGCCGGGCAGCGAGGAAGCGCACCCGGCCGAACTGGCGATGATGCAGCAGGTGGTCGACGCGATGCGCGCGCGCGGCGTGTTCGCCAGCATCGACATCCACAACAACACCGGCCTCAATCCGCACTACGCCTGCGTCAACCGGCTGGACTCAACTTTCCTGCATCTCGCCACGCTGTTTTCGCGCATCGTGGTGTATTTCATCCGTCCGCGCGGCGTGCAGTCGGCCGCGTTTGCCGAACTGTGCCCGGCGGTGACGGTGGAGTGCGGCAAACCGGGTACGCCCGGCAGCGTCGAGCACGCCGCCGCGTTCATGGAAGCCTGCCTGCATCTGTCCGGATTTCCGCAGCATCCGGTCGCATCGCATGACATCGACCTGTTTCATACCGTGGCGACGGTCAAGGTGCCGGAGCAGGTCAGCTTTGGCTTCGCTGCGCCGGATGTCGACATCGATTTCGTGCCGGAACTCGATCACTTCAATTTCCGTGAGCTGGCGCACCGTGATCTGTTGGGTCGGGTGCGGCCGGGCAGCGGGGCGCGGTTGCAGGCGCTGGATGAGCACGGCGAGGACATCGGCGACCGCCTGTTCGATTACGGCAAAGACGAGATCAAGCTGAGGCGGCCGCTGATGCCTGCCATGCTGACGCGCGATGAACGGGTGATACGTCAGGATTGTTTGTGCTACCTGATGGAGCGGATCGCGTACTAGGCAATCAGCCGCGCGGGTGGTGTGTGGCGTGCAACTGCTTCAAGCGTTCGCGCGCCACATGGGTGTAAATCTGCGTAGTGGAAATATCGCTGTGGCCGAGCAGCATCTGCACCACGCGCAGGTCCGCGCCATGGTTCAACAGATGCGTCGCAAAAGCGTGGCGCAACGTGTGTGGAGACAGCGGGCGCTCGATCCCGGCGGCGCGTGCGCGGCGCTTGAGCAGATACCAGAACGCCTGCCGCGTCATGCCGTCGCCGCGCGCGGTCACGAACACTGCATCGCTCAGGTTTTTTTCCATCAGGGAAGGGCGGGCGTCCGCCAGATACCGTCGCAGCCATTCCACCGCATCTTCGCCCAGCGGCACCAACCTGTCCTTGTTGCCCTTGCCGGTGACGCGCAGCACGCCGTCGTTGATATTGAGCGCAGTCAACTTCAGCCCCACCAGTTCGGATACCCGCAAGCCGGTGGCGTACAGCGTCTCCAGCATCGCGCGGTCGCGCAGGCTCAGCGGCGTCTGCGCGTCGGCGCTGTCGAGCAGGCGTTCCACATCGGCCTCGGTCAGCGTCTTCGGCAGCGAGCGTGGCAGCTGGGGGCTGTCGAGATTGAGCGTGGGGTCGGTGGCGATCAGGCTTTCGCGCAGCAGATAGCGATAAAAGCGTTTGAGGCTTGAGGTGTAGCGCGCAGCGCTGCGTGCTTGCGCATGCTGGGCAAAGCGCCACGCCAGGTACGCTTCGATATCGCCCGCAACGGCGGCGTTCAACTCACGGCCTTTGGATTGCTGGAGCCAGTGGCCAAACGCGAGCAGATCGCGCCGATACGCCGCCAGCGTCAGTTGCGCCAGCCCGTCTTCCAGCCACAGATGATCGCAAAAGCGGTCGATCAGCGGGTCATCTGTCGTCGTGGTCGGGGGCATGTTGTTCGTGCGCAAGCAGCCAGGTTTTCACGTCCAGCGGCGCGCCCGCCGCCGCGTGCATGAAGCCGCCCAGCCCGTTGGCCGCCACCACGCGATGGCAGGGCACCAGAATCGGCAACGGGTTCGAACCGCACGCCTGTCCCACCGCGCGCGCCGCCGTGCCCAGCTGTTTCGCCAGCGCGCCATAGGTGGTGGGGTGGCCGGGCGGAATCGCCATCAGCGCGCGCCATACCCGCTGCTGGAATGGCGTGCCGGACAATTCAAAGTGCAAATCGAATGCATGCGCAGCGTCATCCCAGTAAGCCGCCAACTCGCGCGCAAGGTGCTCGGCACGCGCGTCCAGTAGTGTCGACACCGCTGTATCCAGCGACAAAAAGTCCAGCCGCGTCAGTGCGTCGCCGTCGAAGCACGCGCCTAGGCGGCACATGGGGGCAGGGAGGATGGCGTCGTAAGTGTGCATGGAGAGTTTTAGCCGGGCAATATCGGGCGTGCTGCGCTCACGCGGACGGCTGGTAAAGATACTGCTGGAAACCGCTGAACACCTTGCCGATCTCATCCGGCCGGCCGAGGTCGGCCACGGCGTCCGCAATGGAATCGTGATATTTCAGCCGCAGCAACGGCGTCAGCTTGGCCTGGTCGAGTTCCTCCACGCCGGCGCTGACGTAGTGCGACAGCACAAAGTCGAGGAAGCCCTGCTGCCTGTCGTTGAAATGGGTGCGGACACTCGCCATCGCCCGGCTGGCGCGAGCCTCGCGGGTGAGCGGGATCAGCGCATACGCCACATGCGCCAGCACGTCGAACAGGTCGCTTTTCTCGGCCTCGATCAGCTTCTGCATTTCGGCCAATTGATCCTTGCCAAAGCCCTGTTCGGCCAGCCCATCCAGCAGCTTTTTGCGGGTGTCCGGCGCACTCCATAACGCGCGCAGCTCGTCCTCATCGCGAAAGAACTCAGGCAACCTGCCGAACAGCGATTCCATGAACTGCTGCGCCGACATCGGCGTGCCGTCGGGGTGCCAGAAGCTGGTTGCCGTCATGTGCTGGATCGCGCGCACCTTGCCGTCGGCCAGCTTCACCTTGATGGTCTGGCGCTTGCTGTATTCAGCCGGCGGCTCGCGCACCTCGTCAGGCTGTGGCGCGGGCGGCAACGCCGGCCGGGGTTGCTGCGGCTCCGACTCCAGCGGTTCGCCGTCCCACTCCGGGTCACTAAAGTGATGGTGCGCCCGCACAAAATCGTAGATCGTGAAGTAATCCTTGCCGTCGTACAGTCGCGTGCCGCGCCCGATGATCTGCTTGAATTCGATCATCGAATTGATCGGCCGCAGCAGCACGATGTTGCGCACATTGCGCGCATCCACCCCGGTCGATAGTTTCTGCGAGGTGGTGAGGATGGTCGGGATGGTCTTTTCGTTGTCCTGAAAGTCGCGCAGGTGCTGTTCGCCCAGCGCGCCGTCGTTGGCCGTCACCCGCACGCAGTAGAGCGGGTCGCTGCTGGTCTTGATCTGGTTGATGAGGTCGCGCACCACCAGCGCGTGCGCCTGGTTGGCGCAGAACACCAGCGTCTTCTCGCGCGGGTCGATCTGCGCCATGAAGATTTCAACCCGCTTCTGCTCGCGTGCCCGGATCTCGATCACCCGGTTGAAGTCTGCTTCCTCGTAGCGCTTGCCCGCCTCGATCTCGCCCTCGACCAGTGTGTCGTCGGGCGTGAATACGTAATCGTCGAGCGTGGTGGCGATCTGCTTCACCCGGAACGGCGTCAGGAAACCATCGTTGATGCCGTCCTTCAGCGAGTAGACATACACCGGCTCGCCGAAATAAGCGTAGGTGTCCACGTTGTCGCGGCGCCTGGGGGTGGCGGTCAGGCCAAGCTGCACTGCCGGGGCAAAGTAATCGAGGATGGCGCGCCAGTTGCTCTCGTCATTGGCGCCGCCGCGGTGGCACTCGTCAATGACGATGAAGTCGAAGAAATCCGGCGGGTACTCGCCGAAGTAGGGCGAGGGCTGGCCGTCCTTCTCCGGCCCACTCATGAAGGTCTGGAAGATCGTGAAGAACAGGCTGCCGTTCTTCGGCACCTTGCCTTTCTTGCGGATGTCGGCAGGCTCGATGCGCACCAGCGCGTCTTCAGGGAAGGCCGAAAAGGCATTGAACGCCTGATTGGCGAGAATGTTGCGGTCGGCCAGGAACAGGATGCGCGGCCGCCGGGCGGGTTCGTTCTCCGTCTTCCAGTCGCCCAGGTTCCAGCGGCTGTGAAACAGCTTCCACGCAATCTGGAAGGCGACGAAGGTCTTGCCTGTGCCGGTTGCCAGCGTCAGCAGGATGCGCTGTTTGTGGTTGGCGATGGCCGCCAGCACCCGTTCGACGGCGATGTCCTGATAGTAACGACCCTGGAAAAATCCGCCCCGGTCCTCGAACGGCACCGCGGCAAAGCGGTCGCGCCAGACGTCATGGGCGGCAAAGGTGCGGTTCCACAGTTCGTCCGGCGTCGGGTAGTGCGCCAGTTCGGCTTCAAAGCCCGTGTCCATGTCGATGCCGTAAATGCCCTGCCCGTTGCTGGCATAGGTAAAACGAATCGCCAGCTTGCCCGCGTAATCCTTGGCCTGCCCCACGCCTTCGGTCAGCGGCTTGTCCCACGCCTTCGCCTCCACCACCGCCAGCTTGGTGTTGCGGTACTCCAGCACATAGTCGGCAGTCAGCGCCTTGCCGCGCTTGCCCGCGCCCTCGATGCGGCCGAGCGTGATCGGATACTCACGGCGGATGCGGCTGCCTTCGACCACGCCCCAGCCTGCCGTTGCAAGCAGCGGGTCGATGTGTTCGGCGCGGGTTTCGGCTTCGTTCATGGGTTTACGATGTCATGTATGAGTCATTTATCTGCGATTTGCTTTAAAGCACTTAACCAAATGATATATAAGCAATTTTCAACAGATGTCCCACCGGGGGTGATTTGTACTAAAGCACCTCAAGCCTAGAACAGCAGGTAGCGGACATAGTGGGCCGGAATGGAATCTGGCTCGTCGGTCTTGGCTCCAACTCTAACGAAAAACCTCGTCAGAGCGCTTAATGAACTCGATGAAATTGATGCAGGAAACAGCCACTTCTTGCAATGCACAGACAGCTGGTATTTTTCTCTTGGAGGGTTCTATGGGCACTGCGGTTTGCCGCCCTTCATCCGTGACCAACTCCACGCCATGCGCGCGCGCAGTGGCAATGATGAGGATGTCATTTTCCCCGACCCCCTTAGGGTGATAGCTGTCTCCCACAATACCAAGCAGTCCCTTGATTCGCATGGCGTCTTGCAGAATTACGCCACTCATCTCAAGTTGCTCAAGGTCCTGATTCTCAAGCCATTCGCCGCAATCCGGCGCTTTGTGTGCCACTTCTTCAAACGCCACGCTTGGCATCACCAGCTTCTTGCCCGCAATCTGCGCGGCCATCCACTCCCATAGCCCTGGAAACTGACGCACGGGGTAGTTGTCCCATGCGTAGATCATGGATGACGCGTCAAAAACCAGCATAGTGGCGTTCAAGTTGGTGCAGGTCTTTGATCTTCAGGCTATCGAGATAACTGCTGGCCTTGGCGAGTGTGATGTTTCGGGCATCAAGTGCGTCCAGCACTGTTCGCACAAACATATCGCCAAAAACATGCTTGGGCTCCCGGTGGCGATACATCCTGTTTCCGCCGTCCTTTTGCGGAATTGCAGACTGCGCTCGCCATCGCCGGTAAGCGGTGTATTGGCTTTGTGGCAAGCGACCTGCATCCAGCAACCGGCGCAAGATCACCTCCGCACTCACGCCCCATTCCTTGCGCGGTAGCTCAAGCCAGGTGTCGTATTGAGATACTTCGTCGGGGCGGTCTGCGTCCTGGATGCGCGCCAAGAAAGTATCCGGCACCAATAGATGACCCGCAAAAGCATTGGAGTCGCGTTCCCGGCCTTGGTGGGATTGGAAGTCGTGCTCGTCATCAATCGAACTGATCTTGTGCAATAGCAGATGACCCAGTTCGTGCATTAGCGTGAACGTCTGCTGGGGTTCCCAAGTTTGCTTCTTGATGACAATGACCGGGCAGACTGGATCGTAAAGTGCGAAGCCGAGAATTGGACTCTCTTTGGCAATCTGCCACTTCCCGTTGTAACCATTGCTGCGAAATACCAGCATGCCTCGTGCCTCCACAGCAGCGCGGTATGTGTCAAAGCTGTTTTGGTCTGCCAGGCCTAGCCAGCTGCGGGCTATACGTGCAGCCTCGCGTGGGTCATGACTGGGTAAGTCAGGTGGGTTGAACCATGGCCGGTCAGTTTCATCGAGGTCTTCACGCAAGCTCAAATACACCGCCCGCTGTTTCTCCACACGCTCGATCAAAGCCTTGAGTCTGGCGGACAATTCTGGCTTCTGGTTGGCCAGGGTGCGGAACTGGGGGGTATGGACCTGCGCCTCATCGACTGGCCCTGGCTCAAGGAAAAACAGCACCCCCCGGCCAAAATACTCAGCGACCTTGCGTAGCTGGTTGAACGTTATGCCGCCTTCTCCTGCCATCACCCGTTGGATGCTAGCGGGTGCGATCCCCACTTCAGACGCAAGTTCGCCTGGCGTGATGCCATGGTCGGCACAACACCAAGCGATGCGTTCCGGGTTGATCGACTCAATACGTTCCATAAGAGTCATTATATTGGCGTGAGATGCGATTCGCCCCTCTGGCGGCGATTTGTTACAACGCGCCCGAAAAGGCCTGGTGCAGCGGGGATTGCTTCAGGGCATCGAGGGCGGCTAGCTTGCGCTGGTAGAGGGATTCGATGCGTTGGGTTTCTTCCCGGAGGTCATCGAGTTTGGCAACAATCTGCTTTTGATCGGCAACTGATTTCGGGAAAGAAATCTCAATCAACTTCAGTAGACTCGCTTTGATGCCTTTCACAGTCGCACCAGTTCCCTTGGTGTGAATGCGCTGCTGTATCGGCTGCGACAGTAAAAGGTATTTCAGGAAAGTGGCGTCAAGCTTCGTCGAGTCGGGTTGCATGATGATAATGCGCTGCGCGAACACGACTTTTTCCACGGTGTCGAGTTGTGCAACATTGGCAAGCGGCGCTTCCGTTGTGAAAAGTACATCGCCGATCCGTGGGATACCGCGTGTCATCCAGCTGTCGTAGGAATCTGGTGCCACGAACTCCATCGGAGTTTTTTGGAGATAGCCCATCTTCACGTTCTTGGCCGTGATAAGTCGCAAGCCGCTCTCAGTCTTCTCCGGCGTCTTGCCACGGTAGTCAATGAATCGAATGTGCTCTCCGATCGTCGTGTCCACCCATCCCTCGCCGCGCTGGGTGAAGACGGATTGCAGGTGGCTTTCGAAGAGGGCGCGGGCGTTCTGGCGGTTCTTTTCGGCGTTGGCTTTTGCGGTGGCGATGCCGTCAAACGCTTGGTCGAGGATGATGACGATGCGCTGCTGTTCGGGGAACAGTGGGAGAACAACCGGAAACTCAGTGATGTCGCGTTGGTAGAGGTGCGGTGTCGTTGCCCCATTGAGCCGGGAATTCACTATCTCCTGAAAGTACGGGCTCGACAGGCAGTGATAGAGAAACTTGGGAAGTATTTCTTTCCCGCTTCGGATGAGCAGCAGTGACGAGTTGATCGTGGTTCGATCTGGAAGCTCACCGACAATACCAACTTTTCCGATCCCTGCACCGTCTTTACAGATGAGGACATCGTCCTTTTGCAGCATGATCTCTGGACTCTCGGTGTATCGCTCTTCGCTGATGTGAAACGCATCGCGGAAGTCGACATAGTCACCGTAGTTGAGCGAGTGAACTGAAAGGAATAGTGGTCCACTCTTTGTGTATTCCTTGGCGGTCAAGCCACGCCAGCCGATGCGACCTTTCAGCTCAGCCAATTCTCCAAGTTGCTTTCTGGGCCACCCCTTCTTCATAGCAACGCTCGAATATTCGCCAGCACCGCTGCGCTCTCCGCATCCAGCGCGGCGATCTCGTCCATGATGGCCTGCGGGCTGCGATGCACCACGTCCTCGCCACCAGCAGGGTTCTTCACCGACAGGTCGAAAGTCGTTGGGTCGATGTCCGCCGCATCCACGCTCCAGCTCTTGGGCGAGTCGGCAAAGGTCTTTTGCAGTTCGACGAACTCGGCCAGGTCGGCGTCGTTGAGTGGGTTGGTCTTGCCCATGTTGCGGCCGGGGTCGAGCTGGTAGTGCCAGACGGTGCGGGTGGGCGCGCCTTTCTCGAAGAACAGCACCACGGTTTTGACGCCCGCGCCCTGGAAGGTGCCGCCGGGGCAATCGAGGACGGTGTGCAGGTTGCAGCTTTCCAGCAGCAATTTGCGCAGGCTGACCGCGGCGTTGTCGGTGTTGCTCAAAAAGGTGTTCTTGATGACCACGCTGGCGCGGCCGCCGGCTTTGAGCATCTTGATGAAGTGCTGCAGAAACAGGAAGGCGGTTTCGCCGGTGCGGATGGGGAAGTTCTGCTGGACTTCCTTGCGTTCCTTGCCGCCGAAGGGCGGGTTGGCGAGGATGACGTCGAAGCGGTCCTTGTCCTGAACATCGGCGAGGTTCTCGGCCAGGGTGTTGGTGTGGACAATATTCGGTGCTTCGATGCCGTGCAGGATCATGTTCATGATCGCGATAACGTAGGCGAGCGATTTCTTTTCCTTGCCGTAGAAGGTGCGCTCCTGCAGCGTGGTGAGGTCACTGGTGCTCAGGTTCGGTTGCGCCTTGAGGTAGTCGAAGGCTTCGCACAAAAAGCCCGCGCTGCCGACCGCGCCGTCGTAGATGCGCTCGCCGATTTTTGGCTGCACCACGCGGACGATGGCGCGGATCAGCGGGCGCGGGGTGTAGTACTCGCCGCCGTTGCGTCCGGCGTTGCCCATGTTCCTGATCTTGGCTTCGTACAGGTGGCTGAGTTCGTGTTTCTCGGTCTGCGAGCGGAAGCGTAGTTCGTCGATGTGGTCGATGATCTCGCGCAGGTTGTAGCCGCTGTGGATCTTGTTTTTGATCTCGCCGAAGATTTCGCCGATCTTGTATTCGAGCGTGTTGGGGCCGTCGGCTTTTTGCTTGAAACCGTGCAGGTAAGGGAACAGCTTGCGGTCGACGAAGTCGCGCAGGTCGTCGCCGGTGAGCGCGGCATTGTGGTCGAGCTTGCCGTCCTTGTCCTTGGGCGCGGCTCAGCTTTCCCAGCGGTATGGCGCGTCGAGGATGAAGGTGTAGGGCTTGCCTTGCAGCGCGGCTTCCATCGCCTTGTCCTGCTCCAGGCCGTCGAGAAATTTCAGGAACAGCAACCAGGAGGTCTGCTCGGTGTAGTCGAGCTCGCTGGCGCAACCGGCTTCTTTCCAGAGTACATCGTCGATGTTTTTGAAGGCTTGTTCAAACATGGCAGTGCAGACCCAAAAGGGTTGGCCGCTAGGCGGCAAAACGGCCTGGAGCGAAGTGCGCCAGGCCGTTTGTTTTTGGTGGGTCTGCACGGACTTGAACCGTGGACCAAGGGATTATGAGTCCCCTGCTCTAACCAGCTGAGCTACAGACCCGTGATCGTCTAACCGTGGCCGTCGAACGCGACGGCCCGGCCCATTTAGACTTCGCCGCTGCCGGTAAAGCTTTTCAGCTTCTCGGAACGGGTCGGGTGG
>JAAPAA010000124.1 GCA_012274165.1 Thiobacillaceae bacterium | reverse complement strand
GCGCCGAGGCGGGCGCGAGCGAGGCGGTGGGCGCCGGTTCGGCGGCAACCGCAGGAAGCTTGATCGTCGTACTGGCGGTTTGTGGGGTGTAACACAAACCGGCATCTGCGCAGCCCCGCGATACCGCGGTCAGCGTGACCGACGTAACGCCCGGCGTACGCTGGATCGGCAAGGTGATGCGCACATCCTTGCGATAGGTTTCAACGCGGCCGAAATTCTCGTCCTGCTTCATCTTGCCCGCCGGGAATGTGGGGCTTCCCAGCGTGCCGCCGTTCAGTTCGAACTTGAATTTGTCGCGATACAGGTAATACCCGTCCGCGATCTGCCAGTGCGCTTCCAGCGTGTTTGCATCGAGTGCACGCGCCGAGAACTTGAACGCGGCTTCGGGTTCAAGAAACTCGGCTGCCTGTGCGGTGGGAAACAACGTGACTTGAAAAATCGCCAGCGCCCCCCAGATTAGAAAACGCGTACCGAGCGAACCTGCCCATTTCATTTTTAACCACTTAATCATGTTGTTCAGTCTCCGTGGCCAGCCAGTCGAGATAGGCTGGCAGGCCGTGTGTAATCGGTATGGCGATCAGTTCAGGTACGTCGTAAGGATGCTGGGTGCGGACGATTTGTTCAACCAGCGGATAATTTGCTACGGTGGTTTTGATCAGCAGCGGGATTTCCGCCGCCGTTTCCACCCGGCCCTGCCAGCGGTAAATGGAGTGGCACGCTGCCAAAACGTTCACGCACGCCGCCGCCCGGCTGTCGATCAAGGCGCGCGCGATTTTTTCCGCGCTCGCCGCATCGGGTACATTCGTCAAGACTAACAAAGGTTCCATGTCATGCGCTTTAGTTGGATTGTGCTACTGCTGTTGTCGTTTCCGGTGCTGGAAGCCATCGGCATTTTCTGGGCGGCCAGCTTCATCGGCGGCTGGGTGCTGCTGTGGCTGCTGCTCGCCGCCGTTGCCGGCATCCTGCTGATTCGCACCGAACGGGTTGCCTGGGGTGCGCGCCTGCTGTTCTCCATGCAGTCGGGCGCCAATCCGCTAGCGTCGCTGTTTGCCTCTGGCCGCATTCTCCTCGCGGGCGGGCTGCTTGTCTTCCCCGGCTTCATCAGCGATGCCATCGCGCTGGTGCTGTTGCTGATTCCCCGCAGCTGGGGCGATCGCAGAACCGATCCGCTGCGTTCGGCCAATGACGACGTGCTGGAAGGCGAGTTCAAACGCGAATCGGACGACTTGCTGCGTTAGGTTGGGCGATGGCCGCGTTGCATCGGGCAAGGGCGAAGTTTAGGGCAAGCGCAGGCGTGCCCTTCTTCATTTTGCTGTAGCTGGGCAGGCCTTATACTTGGCGCGCGTTTTGCTGGCTTCACTGAACCTTGACTCAGACTGACCCGATGCATTCCATGCTTGAAATCCTCATCCTTGCCGCGGGCAAGGGCACCCGTATGCGTTCCGACCTGCCCAAGGTATTGCACAAGCTCGCGGGCAAACCCCTGCTGGGACACGTGGTGGACAACGCCCACGCGCTCGGCGCAACGCAAACCTGTGTGGTGTACGGCTTTGGCGGCGAGGCAGTGCCGCAGGCGCTGGCTGACGACAAGCTGACATTTGTGCTGCAAGCCGAACAGCACGGTACCGGCCACGCGGTGCAACAGGCGCTGCCTGCGCTTGCGGACGACAGCGTGACGCTGGTGCTGTACGGCGATGTGCCGCTGACCCACACCGCCACCCTCCAGCCGCTGGTGGCAGCGGCGCGGGCGGGCAAGCTGGGGCTGCTGACGGTGACGCTGGCCGACCCGACCGGCTATGGCCGCATCGTGCGCGAGCACGGCCAGGTCACCCGCATCGTCGAACACAAGGACGCGACCGACGCCGAGCGCGCGATAGCTGAGGTCAACACCGGCATCCTCGCGGTGGCGACCCGGCATCTCAAGCAGTGGATCGCCACGTTGAAGAACGACAATGCCCAGGGCGAGTATTACCTCACCGACATCATCGCGCGGGCGGTGGCCGACGGCGTCGCCATCGAAACCCACCAGCCGGCCTGCGAGTGGGAAGTCCTCGGGGTCAACAGCAAGGCGCAGCTCGCCCAGCTCGAGCGCATCCACCAGAACGAAATCGCGCAAGCCCTGCTGAACGACGGCGTCACGCTGATGGATCCGGCGCGGCTCGACGTGCGCGGAACGCTGAGTTGCGGCCGCGACGTGTCCATCGACGTCAACTGCGTGTTCGAAGGCAAAGTGACGCTGGGCGACGGCGTGCAGGTGGGCGCGAACTGCGTGCTGCGCAACGTGACGGTGGCCGCCGGCACGCAGATCGATGCCTTCACCCTGATCGACGACGCCGAAATTGGCGAAATCAACCGGCTCGGGCCATTTTCGCGCATCCGTCCCGGCACCAGACTGGCGCGCGATGTGCACGTCGGCAATTTCGTCGAAATCAAGAACAGCCAGATCGACGACGGCTCCAAGATCGGCCATCTGTCCTACATCGGCGACACCACCATGGGCAAGCAGGTCAACATCGGCGCCGGCACCATCACCTGCAACTACGACGGCGCCAACAAGCATCGCACCGTGATCGGGGACGACGTCTTTGTCGGCTCGGACACGCAACTGGTGGCGCCGGTCAGTGTCGGCAAAGGCGCGACGCTGGGCGCCGGCACCACGCTGACCAAGGATGCACCGGCCGGCGAACTCACGCTGTCGCGGCCAAAACAGACGACCATTGCGGGCTGGACGCGCCCGGTCAAACTCAAAAAGGAAAGCTGAATATGTGCGGCATTGTCGGCGCGGTTGCGCAACGTAACGTGGTTCCCATTTTGCTGGAAGGCTTGCGGCGGCTGGAATATCGCGGCTACGACTCGGCCGGGCTGGTCATCATCAACGGTGGCCTGCAGCGGGTGCGCAGCGTCGGCCGCGTCGCGTCGCTGACCGCCGACTGCGCGGCACAGCAGGTGCATGGCCACCTCGGCATCGCCCACACGCGCTGGGCCACCCACGGCGCGCCGTCGGAAGCCAACGCCCACCCGCACGTCAGCGGCGGCCTCGCGGTGGTGCACAACGGCATTATCGAAAACCACGAAGCCCTGCGCAGCCGGCTCAAGGCCGCCGGCTTCACCTTCACCTCGGAAACCGACACCGAAGTCATCGCCCACCTGATCGAACTCAACTACCGGCAGTCGAAAGACCTGCTCGCCGCCACCCGCGCAGCAGTGGCCGAGCTCGAAGGCGCCTATGCCATCGGCGTGGTCAGCGAAGACTCGCCCAACCGGCTGATCTGCGCCCGCAAAGGCAGCCCGCTGCTGATCGGCTTGGGCATCGAGGAAAATTTCATTGCGTCCGACGTGTCGGCCTTACTGCCGGTGACCCAGCGCGTGATGTATCTGGAAGAAGGCGATGTCGCCGACATCGGCCTGCTGAGCGTGACGGTATACGACGCCGCAGGCAAGCCCGCCGACCGCAGCGTGCATATTTCCGAGCTGTCGGCCGACATGGCCGAGCTCGGCAATTACCGCCATTTCATGCAGAAGGAAATCCACGAGCAGCCACGCGCGCTGACCGACACGCTGCTGATCGCCGTGGCGCAGGATCACATCCAGCCCGAATGGTTCGGCTTCGACGCCGCCGAGGTGTTGAGCAGGGTGAACGCGGTGACCTTCCTCGCCTGCGGCACCAGCTACCACGCGGCGAAAGTTGCGACCTACTGGCTGGAAGAAATCGCCGGCATTCCGGCCACCGCCGAAATCGCCAGCGAATACCGTTACCGCACCTCGGTGCCGAATCCCGACGCGCTCATCGTCACCATCTCGCAGTCCGGTGAAACCGCCGACACCCTGGCCGCGCTGAACCACGCCAAGGAACTCGGCCAGGGCAAGACGCTGACCATCTGCAACGTGCCCGAATCCGCGCTCACCCGCGCCTCACGGCTCAAGTTCCTTACCCGCGCCGGGCCGGAAATCGGTGTCGCCTCGACCAAGGCGTTCACCACCCAGCTGGCCGGCCTGTTCCTACTGACGCTGGTGCTCGCCAAACTGCGCGGGCGACTCACCCCGTTGCAGGAAGCCGCCCATCTGGCCGCACTGCGCAGCCTGCCGAACAAGGCGCAACAGGCGCTGGCGCTGGAACCGCAGGTCGAAGCCTGGTCGCAGCGCTTTGCCAACAAGCACCACGCCTTGTTTCTCGGGCGCGGCGCGCATTACCCGATCGCGCTCGAAGGCGCGCTCAAGCTCAAGGAAATTTCCTACATCCACGCCGAGGCCTATCCGGCCGGTGAGCTCAAGCACGGCCCGCTGGCGCTGGTCGATGAAGACATGCCGGTCATCACCATTGCACCGAATGACCAGCTGATCGAGAAACTGAAGTCGAATATGCAGGAAGTCCGCGCGCGCGGCGGCGAACTGTACGTATTCGCCGACGGTGACGTGCACATCGAAGAATCGGAATTCGTCCACGTCATCAAACTGCCCGGCGGCCACAACGGGGCGCTGTCACCCATCCTCCACACCATCCCGCTGCAGCTGCTGTCGTACCACGCTGCCCTGCAAAAGGGCACCGATGTGGACAAGCCGCGCAATCTGGCGAAGTCAGTCACCGTCGAATAGCCATGAAAAAGGCGGCCATCGCGGCCGCCGTTATTTATCGGCAAAACGGCTCAATGCCGCTTGTGGTCTTCTTTCAGCGCCAGGGTCGCGACCTGAACGCGGTTCTTGAGTCCCAGCTTTTCCATGATGTTGCGCAGGTGATTGCGCACGGTGTTTTCCGACAGCGTCATTTTGTAGGCGATGACCTTGTTGGAGTGCCCTTCCTTCACGTGATCGACGATTTCCATTTCGCGTGCGGTGAGCGCGGACAGCGCGTTGTTGCTGAGTTCGCCGCGCGCCATTTTCTGCATGATGGCCAGCGGGAAACTGCTCTGGCCTTCGCATACGCTGCGGATCGCAGCGAGCACCAGGTCAGGCTCGCTGGATTTGACGACATAGCCGTCGACACCGGAGGAAATCGCTTCTGAAATTTCTTCGTCGGAATCGGCGATGGTGAGCATGATGACCTTGATGCCCTGGTCGCGCAGCTCGGAGACCAGGTCGAGGCCGTCGGCATCGGGCAACGAACGGTCCAGCAGCGCGGCATCGGCGCGGTGGCCGGCCTCCAGCCAGGCGCGCAATTCGGCGGCGTTGGCAAGCTGCGCGATCAGATTGAGATCCGGCTCCTGCTGGATGTAGCCTGCTACGCCCATGCGCAGCAGCGGGTGATCGTCGATCAGGATGATATTCAAGGGGCTGGTGGGCATCACATCTCCGTAGCGTGATTGTTATGCGGATCAGGTTGGCAGGCCGCGAGGCTTGCGCGGCGCGTTTTCGAAGAGCGCATCATAGACCCGAATCGGCAGCCATTTCAGTACGCGCGCGACCCAGGCCATCGGCCAGGGAATGACGCTGTAAGCGCGGCGGCGCACGATGCAGCGGGCGACTTTTTGGGCTGCGGTCGCTGCACTCATTTTAAACGGCATGGAATAGGGGTTGATCTCGGTCATCGGCGTATCGATGTAGCCGGGCGCGACGGTGACGACAGCAATACCGCGTGCTTTCAGTTCCAGCCGCAAGGCTTCAAGATAAACCGTGGCGGCGGCTTTGGAGGCCGAATACGCGCTGCCGCCCGGCAGGCCGCGCACGCCCGCCACGCTGCTGATTCCGCACAGCACGCCGCCGCCGGCATGATTGCCGGCCTGCATCGCAGCAATAAACGGCGCGAAGGTATGCACCAGTCCCAGCACATTGGCGTCCATCACGGCGCGAAAGACTTCGGCGTCGGCGGCCTCTTCGGTCAGCGTGCCGACGCTGATGCCGGCCGCGGCGATGACGATATCAGGCGTGCCCACTTCGCTCATAAATCCAGCTGCCGCAGCCTGCATGGCGGCCGCATCGCGGACGTCGGCAAGATAGGTGTGTGCGTTGAGGC
>JAAPAA010000123.1 GCA_012274165.1 Thiobacillaceae bacterium | reverse complement strand
GTTATTTGCCGTGTTCTGGCCGACGTTCTATTCGATGGCCGCAGTGTGGGAGCGCTCGGAAACCTTCGCCCATGGTTACCTGATTTTCCCGATCAGCATCTGGCTGATCTGGCGCATGCGGGACGAATTGGCGCCGATCGAGCCGCGTCCCGATCTGCGCGGCCTGCTTCTGCTGGCGGCTGCCGGAGCGGGCTGGCTGCTGGCGGATGCGGGCAGCGTGAATGTGGCTGAGCAGTTGGCGTTCATCACGATGTTGATTGCAGTGGTATGGACGCTGCTCGGCTGGGAATTGTTCTGGGCGCTGCTTTTCCCGCTGATGTTTTTATTTTTTGCGGTGCCGATGGGCGAGTTCCTGATTCAGCCCTTGATGGGCGTGACTGCTGATTTCACCGTGTCGATGCTGCAGGCCACCGGCATTCCGGTCTATCGGGAAGGCACTTTCTTCAGCATCCCCAGTGGCGACTGGTCGGTGGTCGAGGGCTGCTCGGGGCTGCGTTATCTGATCGCGTCGATCACGCTGGGCGTGCTGTACGCCTATCTGACGTTTCGTTCGTGGAAGCGCCGCGTGCTGTTCTCGATCGCCGCGATGATCGTTCCGGTGTTTGCCAACAGCGGACGCGCCTACATGATCGTGATGATCGCCCATCTGTCCGACATGAAGCTGGCGCTGGGGGTGGATCATCTGATTTATGGCTGGGTGTTTTTCGGCGTCGTCATGCTGCTGCTGTTCTGGATCGGCAGTTTCTGGCGCGAGGACGAGTTGCCGCAATCGGGCCGGCCGGATCGCAGTGCGCCGTCGCTTGCCGCCACCAGGCGTGAGGTGCGTCCGCTCTGGCTGGCCGCCTTGCTGGTGCTGCTGGTCGCCGGCGGGTGGCCCGCGTATGCCCGCTGGATCAGTTCACGTCCGCTGCCGCAGATGGCCGCATTGCAGGTCGAGTCGCGCGGCGGCTGGCAGCCTGCCGACGCCTTTACCAGCTGGGTGCCGCACTGGATCGGCGCCGATCGCCAGCTGCGCCAGTCGTTTGTACAGACAGGGAATCACGTATTGCTGGAGCTGAATTACTACGTGACCCAGCGCCAGGGCGCCGAGCTGATCAATTCGCAGAATTTCATGATCAAGCAGAAAGACCCGGCCTGGTCGAATATTGGCGAAGCGCAAACGACGGTGACGATAGGCGGCCAGTTACGCCAGGTACGGCAGGCGCGGATGCGCGGCAATGACGGCCAGCGCCTGCTGGTGTGGCAGTGGAATCTGATCAACCAGCGCCCCGTCGTCAATGATCTGATCGCCAAATTGCTCCTGGCAACCGACCGGGTGCAGCTGAAGCGCGACGATGGACTGTCGGTGCTGATCGCCACGCCCTATGAGGAGGTGGGGATGGACGCCGCGACTGCCACCCTGGCGCGTTTTGCGGCCGACATGGATACGCCGGTCGGGCGCGCACTCGACCGGGTCAATGGGCCGTGATTCCCCATATCGTGCATATCGTCCACCGCTTCGATACCGGCGGCATGGAAAACGGCATGGTCAACCTGTTCAATACCCTGTCGCCGCAGCGTTACCGCCATACCGTGGTGGCGCTGACCGATTACACCGATTTCCGGCGGCGCATTACCGCGCAACCAGTCGCGTTTTATGCGCTTCATCGTCCGCCGGGTCGCGGCCTGGGCTGGATGGTGCGTTTGTGGAAACTGCTGCGCCAGTTGCAGCCCGATCTGGTGCACACGCGCAATCTGGCCGCACTGGAAGCGCAGCTGGTGGCGGCGGCTGCGGGGATCCGCGCCACCGTGCACGGTGAACACGGGCGCGATGTGTTCGATCTGCATGGGCAGAACCGGAAATACAACCTGATTCGCCGTGCCATTCGGCCTGCCGTGTCGAACTATATTGCGGTGAGCCGGGACCTCGAAACCTGGTTGCGGCAGACCATCCATGTGCCGCCGCTCAAGCTGCACCAGATCTACAACGGCGTCGACAATGTGAAATTCCATCCGCGCGTGGGCGCGCGTCCCGGGTTTGCGCATCCCGACAGCATCGTGTTCGGTTCGGTGGGGCGCATGGTCGAGGTCAAGGACTACCCGACCCTGACGCGCGCGTTCATCCAGATGGTGCGCCAGCAGCCCGAACGCGACGAACGCGCGCGCCTGGTCATCGTCGGCGCGGGACCGGCGCGCGCGGTTTGCCTTGGCCTGCTGCAGCAGGCCGGCCTGGCGCATCTGGCCTGGCTGCCGGGCGAGCGCCACGATATTGCAGATATCATGCAGGCGTTCGACGTGTTCGTGCTGCCCTCGAAAAACGAGGGCATATCCAATACCATACTCGAAGCCTTGGCGAGCGGCCTGCCGGTGATCGCCACGGCGGTAGGCGGCAACGTCGAACTGGTGGAAACCGGCGTCAATGGCATGCTGGTCCAGCCCGGCGATGTGGCCGGCATGGCACAGGCCTTGCTGGGTTACCTGGACGCGCCGGCACGGATTGCCGAACACGGCCGCAGCGCGCGGCGGCTGGCCGAGCAGCGTTACAGCATTCCAGCGATGGCCGGGGCTTACGCGGCGGTTTACGACCAGACGCTGCAAGGCAGGCGCTGAAACGCCGTCAGACGACGCGAAAACTTGACACGAACCGAGACTCAATCATCCGTATGTGTGGCATTACCGGCATTTTCGATACCCGTGGCGCGAGCGAGATTTCCCGCGCGCTGCTGCACACAATGAACGAAACCCAGTTCCACCGCGGTCCCGATGAAGGCGGCCTGCATCTGGAACCCGGCGTGGGCCTGGGACACCGGCGGCTGTCGATCATCGATCTGTCCAGTGGCCAGCAGCCCCTGTTCAACGAAGACGGTTCGGTGGTCGTCGTGTTCAACGGCGAAATCTACAACTTCCAGGAACTGGTGCCCGAGCTTGAAGCGCTCGGTCATGTGTTCCATACCCATTCCGACACCGAAGTCATCGTCCATGCCTGGGAGGCCTGGGGCGAGGCCTGTGTCGCGCGGTTTCGCGGCATGTTTGCGTTTGCCTTGTGGGATCGCAATCGGGAGAGGCTGTTCGTGGTGCGCGACCGCTTTGGCGTCAAGCCCCTGTATTACGCGTTTCTCGACAGCGGCGAATTCATTTTCGGCTCCGAGCTGAAGGCGTTGATGGCCCACCCCGGTCTCGCGCGCGAGATCGATCCGCTGGCGGTCGAAGAGTATTTCGCGTACGGCTACGTGCCCGAGCCGCGCACGATTTTCAAAGGCGCCTGCAAGCTGCCCCCCGGGTTCACCCTCACCCTCAAACGTGGCGAAGCGCCTGCGCTGCCCAAGCAGTACTGGGACATGCCGTTCACCCCGGTGGCGGTGAAAGACGAAGCCAGCGCGATGGACGAGCTGGTCGAGCGGCTCAAGGAATCGATTCGTCTGCGCATGATCGCCGATGTGCCGCTGGGGGCGTTTCTCTCGGGCGGCGTCGATTCCAGCGCGGTGGTGGCGATGATGGCGACCCAATCCGAGACGCCGGTCAACACCTGTTCGATCGGGTTCGACGACCCGGCCTTCAACGAAATCGAATTTGCCCAGCAGGTGGCCGACCGCTATCACACCCGGCATCACGTCGAAACCGTCGCGGCCGACGATTTCGGCCTGGTCGACAAGCTGGCGAACGTGTACGACGAACCGTATGCAGATTCGTCCGCACTGCCGACTTACAGGGTCTGCGAGTTGGCCAGGAAGCACGTCAAGGTGGCGCTGTCGGGCGACGGTGGCGACGAACATTTTGCGGGCTACCGGCGCTACCGCTGGTTCCGCTACGAAGAGCGGATGCGTGCGGTGATGCCGCTGGCGCTGCGCCGCCCGCTGTTCGGCGTGCTGGGCAAGCTCTACCCCAAAGCCGACTGGGCGCCCAAGGTATTCCGCGCCAAAACCACTTTCGAAGCGCTGGCGCGCGACACCGTCGAGGGCTATTTTCACGGCGTCTCGCTGCTGTCGGACGCGCAACGCAAGCAGCTGTTTTCGCCGTCTTTCAAGCGCGAGCTGCAAGGCTATGAGGCGGTCGAGGTGCTGCGTCGCCATGCTGCGGCATCGCCGACTGACGACCCCTTGTCGCTGGTGCAGTATCTCGACATGAAAACCTATCTGGTCGGCGACATCCTCACCAAGGTCGACCGCGCCAGCATGGCGCACGCGCTGGAAGTGCGCGAGCCGCTGCTCGACCACGAGCTGATGGGCTGGGTGTCGGGGCTGCCGACCGATCTCAAGCTGCGCGGCACCGAAGGCAAATACCTGCTGAAAAAATCGATGGAACCCTATTTGCCGAACGATGTGCTGTACCGCAAGAAAATGGGCTTCTCGGTGCCGCTGGCCGCGTGGTTCCGCGGGCCGCTGGCGGCGACCATCCGCAGCGTGGTGCTGGGCGAGCGGCTGGCTTCGACCGGGCTGTTCAATCAGGACTTTCTGCGCGCGGTGGTCGAGGCGCACCAGAGCGGACGCCGCGACTACTCGGTGATCCTGTGGACGGTGCTGATGTTCGACGCCTTTCTCGCGCAGGTGCTGGGGATGGACGCCAGCGATCGGGCGGCGGCATGAAAATCCTGCACGTCTTCGACCACACCCTGCCGCTGCATTCCGGATACACCTTCCGCAGCGCGGCGATTCTGCGCGAGCAGCGCAAGCTCGGCTGGGACACCTGTCACCTGTCGGGGCCCAAACAATTGAATTGCACGGTGGCCGAAGAAGATGCCGATGGGCTGCACTTTTACCGCACGCCGAAACCGACAGGACTGCTGGCAAAACTGCCGGGCGCCGATCCGTTTGTCGTGATGGGCGCGCTAGAAACCCGCCTGCTTGAACTGGCGCAGACGCAGCGCCCCGACGTCATCCACGCACATTCACCGGTGCTGGATGCGGTGCCGGCGATCCGCGTCGGTCGCAAGCTGGGCATTCCGGTGGTGTATGAAATCCGCGCGTTCTGGGAAGACGCCGCAGTCGATCACGGCACCACCCAGGAAGGCAGCCTGCGCTACAAGCTCACCCGCGCACTGGAAACCTGGGCAGTCAAAAACGCCGATGCGGTTACCGTCATTTGCGAAGGCTTGCGGCAGGATCTGGTGGCGCGCGGCATTGCGTCGGACAAAATCACGGTGATCCCGAACGCGGTCGATATCGACAAGTTTTCCGTCGGCGGCAAAGCCGACCCCGAGCTAAAAATGAAGCTCGGACTCGGCACCAGCCGCGTGCTGGGTTTCATCGGTTCGTTCTACGCTTACGAAGGCCTCGACCTGCTGCTTGACGCGCTGCCGGCCATTCTCGAGCAGATGCCGGACGTGAAAGTCCTGCTGGTCGGCGGCGGCCCGCAGGAATGGGCGCTGAAACAGCAGGTGATGGCGCTGGATGTGAAGGACCGCGTGATTTTTACCGGGCGGGTGCCGCACGGCGAAGTGAACCGGTATTACGACCTGATCGATGTGCTGGTCTATGCGCGTCATCCGATGCGCCTGACCGAGCTGGTGACGCCCCTGAAGCCGCTGGAAGCGATGGCGCAGGGGCGGCTGATGGTGGCCTCCGATGTCGGTGGCCACAAGGAACTGATCGATGACGGCAAGACCGGTGTGCTGTTCCACGCCGGGTTTGCGGACGACCTCGCCAGCAAGGTGGTGGGCTTGTTGCAGGACGAGTCGGGCTGGGATAGCATGAAGCGAAACGGCCGTGAATTTGTCGAGTCCGAGCGCAACTGGGCGGCGAGCGTGGCGCGTTATCGTGGCGTGTATGGCGGACTGCTCAAGGGGGCGAATCTTGGCTGAGGCGGCTGAACCGGATCGCATCGATCTGGTCGTGTTCAGCGCGCTGTTCCCCAGTGCGGCACGGCCGGGTGCGGGTCTGTTCATCCGTGAACGCATGTTTCGTGTCGCCCAGCAGCGGCCGCTGGCGGTGGTTTCGCCGCAACCGTGGTTTCCCGGCCAGGCGCTGATTCGCCGCTGGCGTCCCGGCTATCGCCCGCACGCGCCCGCACTCGAAATCCAGCAGGGCATCCGCGTCTACCACCCGCGCTTTTTGTCGTTGCCCGGCGTGCTGCGCGGGCTCGACGGCTGGTCGATGGCGTGTTGCAGCTTCTGGCTGCTGCGCCGTTTGAAACAGCAGGGCGCGCGCCTGATCGACGCCCATTTTGCCTACCCGGACGGCGAAGCGGCCACCCGGCTCGGCCGCTGGCTTGGCCTGCCGGTGACGATTACCCTGCGCGGTACCGAAGTACCGCATAGCCGCAACCCGGTGCTGCGTCCGCGGCTGGCGCGTGCGCTGCGACGTGCGACGCGGGTGTTTGCGGTGTCGGATTCGCTGCGGCGGCTGGCGCTGGAACTGGGCACCCCGGCAGAGCGCACCGAGGTCGTCGGCAATGGCGTCGATGTGGCGCGTTTTTATCCGCTTGATCGCGTGCTGGCACGTCAGCGATTCGATTTGCCGGCGGATGCCCGGGTGCTGATTTCGGTGGGCGGGCTGGTCGAGCGCAAGGGCATGCATCGCGTCATCGATTGCTTGCCGGCGCTGCTGGAACGTCATCCGGCGCTGCATTACCTGATCGTCGGCGCTGGCGGCCCGGAAGGCGATGTGCGCCCCGAACTCGATGCCCGGGTGGCGCAGCTGGGGCTGGCCGGACGCGTGCATTTTCTCGGCGCAGTGGTGCCGGACGAACTCAGATGGCCACTGTCGGCGGCGGACGTATTCGTGCTGGCAACCCGCAACGAAGGCTGGGCGAATGTGTTTCTCGAAGCGATGGCATGCGGCCTGCCGGTGGTGAGCACCGATGTCGGCGGCAATGCCGAAGTGGTGTGCCGCGCCGAGCTCGGCAGCATCGTGCCGTTCGGCGATAGCGCAGCGTTGACCGCCGCACTTGACGCCGCGCTGGGCAAACCGTGGGATCGCGCCGCGATCCTGGCGTATGCCGAGGCCAACCAGTGGGACAAACGCGTCGCGCAGTTGCTGCGCGCGTTTGCACCCTTGCTGGCAGAGGCGGACGTCACGCTGAAATCGACAGCGGTAGCCAAGTGATGACTGCTGTCGCCACGCCCAAGCCTGCCACCGGTCACGATGCGCGCAGCCTGTCGCTACGCGTGCGCCATGCGCTGTGGCGAAAAACCAAGGCCTGGCGGCAGCGCGTGTTGCCGCGCCCGCTGGCGCAGCATGTGTTTGTCGCTGGGATGCAGCGTTCCGGCACCAATCTGCTGATGGACGTGCTGGACGCCAGCGCTGCCACTCAGGTGTTCCACGAGACCGATCCGCGCGCGTTTGAACGCTACGAGATGCGCGATGAAGCCGTGATCCGGCAGCTCGCCCAACAGTGTCCAGCGCCGGTGTTTGTAGTCAAGGCGCTATGCGAGCTGGATCGCATCAAGCATTTGATGGATACGTTTACCCCGGCGCGGACGCTATGGGTGGTGCGCGACTGGCGCGACAGCGTGAAGTCGGCGATCAAGTCCTTTGGTAATTTCGTGCCACAGTGGCAGCGGCTGGCGGCGGGCGACTCGGAAGACTGGCGCGGGCGCGGGATGTCGCCTGCCACCCGCGAATTGCTTGCCGCGCTGTACCGCCCGGACGCGAGCGAATCGGAAGGTGCGGCGATCATGTGGTTCTATCGCAATGTGCTGTTTTTCGAGCAGCAGCTGGCGGCCGACCCGCGCGTGCGCGTGGTGTTTTACGAGGATCTGGTGCAACACCCGCTGCGCGAAGTCGCCGCGGTGTATGCGTTTCTGGGCTTGCCCGGATTCAATGCGGCCAAGGCTCGCCGCATTCACGCGCATTCGGTGAAGCGCCGCAGCCCGCCAGACATTGCGCCGGCGGTGGCGACCTTGTGCGACGAACTGCTGGCGCGCTTCACTGCGCTGCCCGTGCGGGGGCCGGCATGAGCGTTCCGGCGTGGGTTGCCCGCAATGTGTTTCGCGCGCAGGAAGCTGCGATGCGCCGTCCGACCTTTGCCGTGCTGGCCGGGCTCGAGCGCACGCAGTGGCTGTCGCTCGAAGCGCTGCAGACCGAGCAGACCGCGCGGCTCAATCAGCTGCTGCACACCGCTTTGTTGCATAGCCCCTGGCATGCCGCGCGCCTGCGCGAAGCCGCGCTGGAAGCCCGGGTGAAAGCGGGTGCAGCCACGCTGGCGGATCTGGCGGTGCTGCCGACGATGAACAAGCGCGATGCGCGCGACAATGTCGAGCAGCTGGTCTGGCGCGGCGTGCCGGGCGGCGTGTTCAAATACACCACCGGTGGCTCCAGCGGCGAGCCGCTGATTTTCTATTTTGGCCGCACCCGCCAGGCGGCCGATGCGGCAGGGCGCCTGCGTGCCCGCCGCTGGTGGGGCGTCGAGCCGGGCGCGCGCGAGGTGTATCTGTGGGGCGCGCCGGTGGAACTGAACAAGACCGACCGCATCAAGACCCTGCGTGACCGGCTGGTCAACCAGCTGTTGCTGAACGCTTTCGAGATGTCGCCCGCGCGGATGGACGCTTATCTGGGCGCGCTGCAGGCATGGAACCCGCTGGCGATATACGGCTACGCCAGCAGCCTCGCCTTGCTGGCGGCGCATGCCGAGGCGCGCGGCATCACGCTGAAACTTCCGGCACTGCGCGTGGTCAGCGCCACCGGCGAACCGCTGTTTCCGCACCAGCGTGAACGGGTCGAGCGCGTGTTCGGGGTGGCGGTATCGGTGGAATACGGCGCGCGTGATGCCGGGCTGATGGCGCTGGAGTCGCCGGACGGGGTGTTGCTGCAAATGAGCGAAACCCATCTGATCGAGGTGCTCGATGCCGCTGGCCAGCCGGTGGCCGATGGTGTGGAAGGCGAAGCGGTGATTACCAGCCTGGTGTCGGAGGCGCAGCCGTTTATCCGTTACCGCACCGGCGACGTGGTGCGGCGCTCGGCTCGCCGCGATCCCGGCGGGCGCAGCCTCGCGGTGCTCGATGCGGTGGTGGGGCGGCAGACAGACTTTATCGTCGCCGCCGATGGCCGCATCATGCATGCGCTGGCGGTGATTTATGTGCTGCGTGCGATTCCCGGCGTGAGCCAGTTCAAGCTGGTGCAGCATGCGCTGGATCGCCTCGAAGTGCAGGTGGTGCCGGATGCACGCTGGAACGATACCGCGCGCGCAGCCGTGACCGACGGGCTGCGGGCGCGTCTGGGACCGGCGCTGGCAGTGGACTTGAAACTGCAGGATGCGATAGCCCCCGAAGCATCGGGCAAACACCGTTACGTCGTCAGCCATGTGCCGCTTCCCGGCGCGCTGGCGCAGAAAGTTGAAGCCGCATGAGAGATATAGTCATTACAGCAATCATTTTCGGCTTGCTGCCATTTGTCTTCAAGCGCCCCTGGCTGGGGATTTTGCTGTGGTCGTGGCTGGGCTATATGAATCCGCACCGGCTGGCGTGGGGGTTTGCCTACAATTTCCCTTTTGCCATGATCGTTGGCCTCGTCACCATCGCGGCCTTCATGGCGTCCAAGGAAAAAAAGGACATGCCCTGGACGCGCGAAATCATCATCCTGCTAATGCTTACCGGCTGGATGCTGTTCACCACATTTTTCGCGTTTTACCCCGATCTGGCCTGGCATCGATGGAATGAGGTCTGGAAGATCATGTTGATGGTCTTGCTTACCGCACTCATCATCAAGGAGCGCTACCAACTGCACTGGCTGATCTGGGTGATTGCCCTGTCATTTGGGTTTTATGGGGTCAAGGGGGGGATTTTTACCATCATCAACGGCGGGGTGTACCGCGTTCAGGGACCGACCGGCACCTTTATCGCGGGCAACAACGAAATGGCATTGGCGCTGGTGATGACGATTCCGCTCATCCGCTATCTTCATTTGCAGGAAACCCGCAGGTTGGTCAAGACCGGGTTGGCCAGCGCCATGGTACTGACCGGCGTCGCGGCCATCGGCAGCCAGTCGCGCGGCGGCATGCTGGCGATGGTGACGATGGGGCTGTTCCTGTGGCTGAAAAGCCGCAACAAAATCGTCACCGGATTTTACATGGTGATTGCCGTGGCCATCATGGCTTCGGTGATGCCGCAGGCATGGTATGACCGTATGAATACGATCAAGACATATCAGCAGGACCAGTCTGCGCAAGGCCGGATCAATGCCTGGCACACTGCGTACAATGTGGCGAAGGTTCGCATCACCGGTGGGGGCTTCGAAATGTTCCAAGCCCCCACATTTCGTCAATATGCCCCGGATCCCTGGAATGTCCATGATGTTCACAGCATCTATTTCGAGATGATGGGTGAACAGGGATTCATCGGGTTTGTCTTGTTCATGTTGCTGGGGCTGCTGGCGTGGATCCGTGCCCAGCAGATCATCAAGCGATGCAAGCACGATCCCGACAGAAAATGGGCCGCCGATCTGGCGGCCATGATCCAGGTGAGTCTCATTGGCTATGCTACTGCAGGGGCTTTCCTGGGTATGAGCCACTTCGACTTGCCTTACCATTTGATGATCATCCTGATGCTGGCCGCCAAATTCTCCGGTCTGTTGGAAAAACAGTCAGTCCCTATCGTGACCTTTTCCAGCAAGAAGACGGCTTCCCGCCAAATCAATTGAGTATCGCCATGCAAACCGGATTCGAGACCATCGGCAATGCCATCCTGACCCTTTACGATGGGGGGCGCCCGATTCTGGTGACCGACCCCTGGTTCACGCCGCAGGCCTACTTCGGCAGTTGGGGACAGTCGCACGAGATTCCCCCAGCGCAGATGCAGGGTATTCTGGGCGCGGAATATGTCTGGCTATCGCACGGCCATCCCGACCATCTCAACCCGGAGTCGATGCCGCAACTGATGGGGAAGAAGATCCTGCTGCCCGACCACGTCGGCAAGCGCATTCAGGATGATCTAAAGGGGCAAGGCTTTGACGTGCATGTGATGCAGGATCGCCGCTGGTACCCCTTGTCCGAACATATCCGGGTGTATTGCATTTCCGATCTGAATCAGGACGGCGTGCTGCTGGCCGATGTGAATGGCCGCTTGGTGTTCAACCGTACCGACGCATCGGATCATGGCTGGGAAAACCACGTGCGTGGCATCATCAAGCGCTATCCGGTGTCGTTCATGATGGGTTTGTCCAGCCGCTATGGTGACGCCGACATGATCAATTTTTATCATGAAGACGGTAGTCGCATCGCGCCGTCCGAAGTCACGCCTGCCATCGGCAAGCGCAACGCGAGTCGCACCGAAACCGTGGGGGCCAAATACTTCATTCCGTTTAGCTCGATGCACACCTATCAGCGCGAGGATTCGGCTTGGGCCAACATTTATCACACTTCACTGGACGATTATCGTAACGGGTTCGAGTCGGACAAGTGTCAGATGCTGCCGGCCTATGTGCGCTACGACTGCATGGACGACAGCTGGGAGGAAATCCGGCCGCGCGAATTGCCGCAGACGATCCTGCCTGCGACGGAGTTTGGCGACGACTGGAACGACAAGCTCGACGCCGAGGATCGCGAACTGGCCAGCCGCTATTTCAAGGCCATTGGCC
>JAAPAA010000122.1 GCA_012274165.1 Thiobacillaceae bacterium | reverse complement strand
GGCCTGAGCCAGAACCGTGTCTCCTACCTGGAACAGCACCCGGACGAGCTGAGTTTCAAGCACCTGCTAGGCTGGTGCGCGGCCGTCGGGCTGGAACTGCGGCTGGGTGAGCGCGCAGGCCTTGAACCGACCAACAAGGCGGAGTGGTGAGATGGGGCGGCGCTCGCACAGTCAAACCCTGACGCTTTGGGCTAACGGCGAATACGTGGGTCGCTGGACCATCACGGCCCGCGGCGACATGGAGCTGCAATACGACACGGGCTGGCTTGCCTCTCCGCGTGGACGGCCAATATCCTTGTCGCTGCCCTTCAACCTCAACAACGAACTGTTGAAAGGCGACAACGTCGTCCATTACTTCGAAGGCCTGCTGCCCGACAGCGACGCCATCCGCAAGCGCGTTGCCGCCCGCTTCAAGACAGGGTCTACCGAAGCCTTCGACCTGCTGGGCGCCATCGGCCGCGATTGCGTGGGCGCACTACAACTGCTGCCAGAAGGCGAGGCGCCGGCTGGCGTGGACCGCATCGAGGGCGTCGTCGTGGATGAAGAAGCGATCGAGCGCCACCTGCTTGAAGTCGTGACACCGGATCGCTTCGCCGACTTTGGGAACCCTGACGATTTCCGCATCTCGCTGGCCGGTGCTCAGGAGAAGGATGCTTTCCTGTGGTGGGATGGCAAGTGGATGAAGCCGCGCGGCGCGACGCCCACCACGCACATCTTCAAGCTACCGCTTGGTTTGGTCGGCGGCCGGCAGGCGGACTTCAGCACCTCGGTGGACAACGAGTGGCTGTGCCTTCGCCTGTTCAAGGCGTACGGCCTGCCCACAGCGCAAGCCTGCATCGCCACGTTCGGCAAACAGCGAGTGCTCGTCGTCGAACGATTCGACCGCGCGGTATCGTCCGACGGCACTCGGCTGTTTCGGCTGGTGCAAGAAGACTTCTGCCAAGCCACCGGGACTTCGCCGCTCGTCAAGTACGAGAACGAAGGCGGGCCTGGCCTGAAGCAACTGTTCACCCTGGTGCAGCAGTCCCTGGAGGCCGAGCGCGACCTGCGCGCCCTGATGGCTTCGCAAATCCTGTTCTGGATGCTGCGCGCGCCGGACGGTCATGCCAAGAACTTCAGCATCCAGTTGCAGGCCGGCGCGGCCGGACGATTCCGGCTCACGCCGATATACGACGTGATGTCGGCCTATCCGGTCATCGGGGAAGGGCCGAACCAATGGGCCGCGCAGGACCTCAAACTCGCCATGGCACTGCTGGGCAAGAGCCGGCACTACCACATGCACCACATCCAGCGCCGGCACTTCAATAGCACGGCCAAGAAGGTCGGTTATGCAGAAAACGCCGAGCCGTTGCTTCGAGAGCTGGTCGCGCGTACGCCAGAGGCGGTAGCGCAGGTGCACGCGCAGCTGCCGCCGGGCTTTTCGCAGCAGGTGGCCGACAAGGTGCTGGGTGGGCTGCTGAGCGCCGCTCGGGCGCTCGAAGGCATGCCCACGGCCTGAGCTACGCCGGCGTCGAGTTCGGCCGCTCGTAAAGCTGCGACGCCGTCCCAATGTCTCCGAACACGAGAAGATCATCAAGCTTCTCGCCAAAGGCGATCTGGTCAACGCCGCCTTGTTCATGGAGCAGCATGTGGTGCGCAAAGTACCGCCGCAAGTGTCTCAGCGACGCGATGCTCACTGCCATCTAGACCTTGGCGCGCGAGCGCTGCGAATCCAGAGTTGGGCAGCTGCTCGAGATCAACGGCGAGGACCACCACGTGCACTTGCTGGTGAACCTGCCGCCCAACATCGCGATCAGCGAGTTCGTGAACGCGCTCAAGACCAACTCCGCACGGGCGTTGCGCCGGGACTTCGCGCGCGAGCTGGCGCCCTGTTCGGCGTGCCGGCACTTTGGAGCCGCAGCTACTGCGCCATCAGCGTCGGCGGTGCGCCGCTGGAGTGCTCAAGCGCTACCTCGAAGAACAGGTAAGGCCCGAGTAACCACGTCCGATTCCCCGGCCACCAAGTGCGACGGCTTCGCCTCCAGGATCGCCTGCGGCGATCAACGCGCTTGGTCGCGGCCTCCTCGGCGGGATATGGTGGATATTCAAGACGACCAAGGACCTGGTCCTTGTTGCCCACGGTGGCGAGATGATCGAATTCCGGCAGGCTTGAGAAGAAGCGGTGCCCTTCCCTCGGCGCTGCACATGGCCTTCGAAGTTCACGCCGCAAGAGATGTTTCGAACGGAGCCCTGAAGGTGACGAGCTTCCGGTCGTAAGTAAAACAATGTTGGACTTCGGGCTGGCGAGTGGCTAGAATCGGTACAACAATGTTTGACAGGAGTCTGCCGTGGAAGTGGTGCTCAAGAAGATGGGCAACAGCACTGCGCTGGTCATGCCGCCGCCCGTGCTGAAGGATCTGGGGATTGGCGTTGGCCAGCGGATGTCGTTGGACACGACTGCGGATGGCAAGATCGTGCTCTCGCCCAAGCGCAAGCACACCCTGGCGGCGATGATCGCCCAGTGCGACATGAAGGCGCCGCCACCGGCGGACCTGGCGCTGTGGGATGGTGCTCGTCCGGCTGGACAAGAAGTCTTGTGATGGCGGCTTTCGACCGAGGCGACATCGTGAGCGTGCCGCTTGACCCAGCCATGGGGCACGAGCAGCGTGGCACGAGACCGGCGCTGGTGCTCACGACCAAGGAGTTCAACAAGCTCGGCGACGTCCTCGTAGCACCGATCACGCAAGGCGGGGACTTCGCGCGCTACGCGGGCTTCGCGGTGACACTGACGGGCACCGGCTGCAAGACTCAGGGCGTGGCCCTGGTGAACAAGATTCGGATGCTGGACCTGGCTGCGCGGAAGGCGCGCAAGGTCGAGCG
>JAAPAA010000121.1 GCA_012274165.1 Thiobacillaceae bacterium | reverse complement strand
GCCATGCACGACCCTGCCTGGTGTCCGATCTGGCGGGTTCGGGCATGCCTTGGCTGGTACAAGAGTCGGGGTGCGGCTGGCTGGTGGAGACCGAAAACGTGGCGGCGTGGCAAACAGCCATAGCGCACTGTGCCGCTCACCCGGCTGAGCGCGCCGAAAGGGGCTGCGCGGGCCTACAGGCACTGACTGCACGGTTTTCCATAGCAGCTTGTGCGGAGGCAATTGAAAGGCAGTACCGCGCCTTGCTCGTGGAAACTCCGTCAACTTCAACCCGATCGACCCGCGATATCCTGGTCGTCATTCCGGCTCGCGACGAGGTGAGGACCGTTGGCGAAGTGGTCAAGTCGCTGCGCGAACGCGGCTGGGCGGACGTGCTGGTGGTGGACGACCAAAGCGTCGACGGCACTGCGGACGCCGCCGATCGTGCAGGAGCACGGGTATTGCGGCCTACGCTGCCGCTGGGCGCCTGGGGTGGCATCCAGGCCGGTATTCGTTACGGCCTGTCTCGCGGCTATCGCGGCGTGATCACAATGGATGCAGATGGGCAGCATGAAGCGGGTGAAATTCCCGCACTGCTGGCCAAACGCGAACAGGCCGATCTGGTGATCGGAGCTGCTCCCGCGCGAGCGAGCCGCGCGCGCCGGATCGCATGGCGATGGTTCAGAAGGATCGCCGGTTTCGACCTGCTGGACCTGACCTCCGGTTTTCGCTATTACAACGAGGCTGCCATGCAGATCCTGGCCTCGCCCGAAGCGACTCTGCTCGACTACCAGGATGTGGGCATTCTGTTGATGCTGAGAAGGGCCGGTCTGCGCATTGTGGAGGTGCCCGTCAAGATGAGCCTGCGGACGACGGGAAAATCCCGCATCTTCAACTCCTGGCTGAGCGTCGCGCGGTACATGGCCATCTCGACGCTGCTTTGCCTGTCGCGTTGGCGCGTGGGGCCCCGTACTCATGCCCACAAGGAGCAGCGGTGAGCATCGAGCATGTCAGCTCCGGACCCATGAGCGGTACCAAACCATGAGCGGCTGCGCGAGCCACCACTTCAGGGGCACCCGCCCGTGGTGCTTGCGCACGACGGCCATGGCTTCGCGGTAGTGCTGGCGGCGCTGGGTGCTGGTCTTCGTCTGCGCATGGCGCCGGTTGACCGCCACATGCGCGTCCACAAAGTGCGGCGGCCCAAACCGCTTGAAAAGCCTCCACCACAAATCGTAGTCCATTGCCATGTGCAGTGACTCGTCGACGCCGCTCACCGCGTCCCAGGCCGAGCGCCGGACGAGCGTGCCGGGTTGCGCCACGATGTTGAATTGCGCCATCAACCGCTCGCTGAACGGATAGACCTCGAGGTTGCGACGGCGCTGCCCGGTCGCCTCGACATGGTTCCACACGCGACCATAGGCCATCGGCGCCTGTGGATGCAGTTCGAGCGCCTGGAGGAGTTGTGCCAATCCCCCCGGGAGCAGCCAGTCGTCGCTGTTGAGCCAGCACACGTAGGGCGCGGCTCCGCGGCCGATTCCCTCGTTCACCGCCGCCGCCTGTCCGGCATCCGGGTTGCTGCGCCAGCCCAGGAGTTTGTCCTCCCAGCGGCGGATTACCGTGAGCGAGTCATCGGTGGAGCCCGCATCCGCCACAAACACTTCGATCGGCAAATCCTGCGAGAAAAGCGACGCGAGCGCCGCCTCCAGATAACGCCCCTGGTTGAAGGACGGGACCGCCACCGTCACCAGAGGCTGTTCGGCCATGCCTTAACTGTGCCCGCTGGAGATGCGCGTGAGACTCGAACTGTCGGTCATATCGCCATGATGGAGAAAGAAGAGGTGGGCGCCATCCTGCCCGGTGACCCGGCAATCAAGGCTTTCTTCATCGTTCGCATTTTAGCCGTCCAAATTGAATGAAGGCCGGAAGATCAATATACCGGGAGAGCGCGAGGCGCGGTCACGCTGCACTTGGCGAGAAAAGCCTTCCATCCGGCGTCGCCCCCGTTTCGTTTGCCAGCGTCTTCATATCCAGCCCGGGCGAAAACCATGTCTTTCGCCAGGACAGCGCAACGTCCCGGCCATCGCGGATCAGGTGAATCAAATGGGATTCCGGGACGCACTACACTCTTGGCTTCTGCCGTTAGATTTGTATAGCGCAAAACCGCCTCGAAGCAACTCCGATGATCGAGACTCCCCGCCTTTCTCTCATCGTCCCCGTCTACAAGGAGGAGGCGAATATCCGACCCTTCCTGCAGCGCACAGAAGCCGTCATGGCGAAGATGGGCGTCGGCTACGAAATCATTTTCGCGCTCGACCCTGGGCCGGACAACACGGAAGGCATGATTCTAGAAGAGATCAACCGGAACCCGAACGTGAAATTGCTGGTGTTCTCGCGTCGTTTCGGCCAGCCTGCGGCGACGATGGCCGGCATTCTCTCGTGTACCGGGGAGACGTGCGTGGTAATCGACGTCGACCTCCAGGATCAACCCGAACTGATCGAAGCACTCCACGCCAAGCTGGCTGAGGGTTACGAGGTCGTCTATGCCAAGCGGCGCTCTCGCAAGGGGGAAACCTTGGCGAAGCGCATCATTTCCTACTTCGGCTACTCAGTCATCAACCGACTGAGCGACGTGCAGATCCCGCGCAACACCGGTGACTTCCGCATCATGACGCGGCGCGTCATTGAGGAATTGCGGCGTCTCAACGAATCCCACGGATTCCTGCGCGGGCTGGTAGCGTATGTCGGGTTCAAGCAGGCCTTCGTTGAATACGACCGCGACGAGCGATTCGCCGGCTCCGGCAAGTACAACCGTATCACGGGGTCGCTCAAGATCGGGATGAACGGCCTCATCAGCTTCAGCAGCCGGCCGCTGCAAATGATGTCTCTCGCGGGGTTCATCCTGGCGATGTTGAGTTTCCTGCTGGGCGGCTGGTACGTGATCCAGCGGATTTTCGGCATCAATCTCACGCCTGGTTTGCCTACCATCGTGCTGATCGTCACGTTCTTTTCCGGAGTGCAACTCCTTGCGCTCGGGCTGCTCGGCGAATACGTTGGCCGCATCTACGAAGAGGTGAAGCGGCGTCCCTTGTATATCCTGGACAAAAAGATCAATTTCTGAGGAGTGAGGGCGCTAGGATTGTCGCAACCACCAGCCTTGGGTACTTTATCTGCTTCTTAGAAGTGAACGTCAATGGCTGATCACTACATCCTCACCGGTTGCGCCGGCTTCATCGGCAGCAACCTGGCCGACCGCCTGCTCTCGCAGGGCCATCGAATCACCGGGATCGACAACTTCTCGACAGGCCAGCGCCGCTTCCTTGAATCCGCGCTCAAACATCCTGCATTCCGCCTCGTTGAATGTGACCTGCAGGATCTCCAAGCGCTCATCCCCGCCTTTGCCGGCGGCAATATCGTCTTGCATCTGGCTGCGAACGCCGACGTCCGCTTTGGCACTGAGCACCCTCGAAGGGATCTTGAGCAAAACACTATTGCTACATATAACGTACTCGAGGCAATGCGCGCCAATGGCCTGCGCCGCATTGGCTTCTCGTCGACCGGTTCCGTGTATGGCGAGTCAGCGGTAATCCCGACGCCCGAAGACGCGCCGTTCCCCGTCCAGACGTCGCTTTACGGCGCCTCCAAGCTCGCGGGCGAAGGGTTGATCGCCGCCTATTGCGAGGGCTTTGGATTCCAGAGCTGGATTTTCCGTTTTGTATCGATCCTGGGAGAGCGCTACACACACGGACATGTTTTCGACTTCTACAAGCAGCTCAAGGCCGACCCCAGCCGTCTGTCCGTGCTCGGTGACGGCAAGCAGCGCAAGTCGTACCTGCACGTCCAGGACTGTATCGACGCGATTCAAATTGCGGTGAGCAATGCCACGGAGAAGGTGAACGTACTCAACCTTGGCGTCGATGGCTATTGTGAGCTGAATGAATCAATCGGCTGGATCGCGGAGGCTCTGGGCGTGCGTCCACGCCTCCAGTACGCGGGCGGTGCGCGAGGCTGGATTGGCGACAATCCCTTCATCTTTCTCGACACGCGAAAGATGCGCGCGCTCGGATGGTCGCCAAAGCACACCATCCGTGAAGGCGTCATCAAGACAGTCGAATTCCTGCGCACCAATGAATGGGTCATGGAGACAAGATGAAGGTCTGCGTCCAGGGTTTGTGGCACCTAGGTTCCGTGACGGCAGCATGCCTGGCGGCCGTCGGTCATGAAGTAGTCGGGCTGGACAGCGACGAGACGACTGTCCGCGGCCTCGCCGCAGGCTCGCCCCCCATCGCGGAGCCGGGTCTTGCCGACTCCATCGCGGCGGGACTCGCTGCTGGGCGCCTGCGATTCACCACGCTGCCGCAGGAAATTCCGAGTGACATCCAGATCCTGTGGGTCACGTACGACACCCCTGTGGACGAAGACGACGTCGCCAACGTGGACTTCGTCGTTGCACAGGTCGAGAAGACGTTGCCCCACCTTCCACCGAACGTGACTGTGCTGGTTTCCTCTCAGCTTCCCGTAGGCACGATCCGTCGGCTCGAGGAGATCGCTTTCCGTACCTGCCGGACCAACGGCATCACCTTTGCGTGCTCGCCCGAAAACCTCCGCCTCGGCAAAGCACTGGATGTCTTCCTAAAGCCCGATCGGGTTGTGGTGGGCATACGGGGAGAGAAGGATCGGGAGCGGATTCGCTCGCTTCTCACGCCTATCACTGACCGCATTGAATGGATGTCGGTGGAGTCGGCTGAAATGACCAAGCACGCGATCAATGCGTTCCTCGCGACTTCGGTTGTATTCGCCAATGAGATCGCCTCCGTGTGCGAAGTCGTCGGCGCTGATGCCAAGGAGGTCGAACGCGGTCTCAAATCCGAACAGCGTATCGGCCCCAAGGCCTATCTCTCACCCGGTGGCGCTTTCGCGGGCGGCACGTTGGCACGCGATATTGAATTCCTGCAGGCTGTCAGCCGCCGAGAGCACGTCGGCACCCCGCTGCTCGGATCGGTGAAGACAAGCAACGATCTGCACAAGACATGGGTCCGCCGCAAACTGAAGGCGATCTTCCCCGCTATTCGCGGCGTCCGTGTCGCGGTCTGGGGCCTAACCTACAAGCCGGGAACTGACACCCTGCGGCGCTCCCTGGCGATCGAGCTGTGCGACTGGCTCCTCACGGAGGGCGCGACCATTGCGGTTCACGATCCCGCGGTGAAGGCGCTGCCGGAAGAATGGAGCGGGCGAGTGCGGCGTACTGAAGATCCAATCGCTGCGCTCTCCGACGCGCAAGTCCTTCTCGTCGGGACCGAGTGGCCGGCGTATCGCGAACTACCCAGGGAAAAGATCGCCGTCGCATGGAACGGCCTCGTTGTTATTGACGCCAACCGCTTTCTATCGTCGTTTGCAGCGCTGGCAGGAGGTGGCTACTTTGCGGTCGGAACACCCTCCTTCCTGGAAGTCACCAAATGACGAAGTCGCTCCTCGACAAAGTCGCGATCATTACCGGCGCAAGCCAGGGTTTGGGGCTGCAGATCGCACGGAGTTACCGCAGCGCAGGGGCTTCGATCGTCATTTGTGCCCGCAACGCAGACATGCTTCATGCAGCACGCGATGAGTTGCACGCTGTCACATCAGCCGGAGACATTCTCGCGGTCGCCGCTGATGTTTCGGACAGAGGCGATGTCGAGCAAGTTGTGAATGCCGGTCTGGAGCGCTATGGGCACATCGATGTGCTGGTAAACAACGCCGGGATTTACGGGCCGATGGGACCGATCGAAACAGTCGACTGGCCCGATTGGCTTCGAGCGATCGAGATCAACCTGATGGGATCGATCCTGATGTGTCGCTCGGTTCTTCCCTTGATGAAAAAGAGGCGCAAGGGAAAGATTATCCAGGTATCTGGCGGGGGTGCGACCGCTCCCATGCCCAATATCAGCGCTTACGCGGTGTCAAAAGTAGCGATCGTGCGTTTCGCCGAAACGCTCGCGGAAGAGTTGCGCGATTTCGGAATTGACGTGAACTCGATCGCTCCCGGTGCGCTCAACACCCGCATGCTGGACGAGGTTCTCGCCGCAGGACCTGAAAAGGTGGGCCAAGCTTTTTTTGAACGCTCGCTCAAGCAGAAGGAAGGCGGCGGCGCGGGCTTGCTTGCGGGCGCGGAACTAGCTGTCTTTCTCGCCTCAAGCGCGAGCGATGGCATCACCGGAAAACTCATCAGCGCCTTGTGGGACAACTGGGCGCAATGGCCGGAGCATGCGGACGTGCTGAACGCGAGTGATGCTTATACGCTGCGGCGAATCGCCGGGCGGGACCGTGGTTTGGCGTGGGGTGACAAATGAATCCGGGCGTGGGAATTATCGGCTGCGGCCTGATCGGACAGAAGCGGGCCAAGGCGCTGGGGCGCGGGCGTCTTGTCGCATGCGCCGACATCAACGCAGTGGCGGCGAAATCGCTTGCCGAACGTACTGGAGCCAAGGCCTGCGCCACCTGGTCGGCGTTGCTTGCGCTCGACGAGGTCGAGGTCGTGGTGGTCGCGACCCTGCACGATTCTCTCGCCGAAATCACGCTCGCGGCGATCAATGCGGGCAAACATGTCCTGGTTGAAAAACCAGCGGCCCGCAATCACCTCGAACTCGAGCCGGTAATCGCGGCGGCGAAGCTTCGAGGCGTCAAGGTGCGAGTCGGCTTCAACCATCGCTATCACCGGGCGTTTCGAAAGGCGCACGAGCTCGTCCGCGCTGGTGCGCTCGGCGAGCTCATGTTCATCCGCGCGCGCTATGGCCATGGCGGCCGCCCTGGATACGATCGCGAATGGCGCGCCAATCCCGATCTTTCGGGAGGCGGGGAGTTGATTGATCAGGGTCCGCACCTGATCGACCTGGCGCGCTGGTTCCTCGGCGACTTCCCTGATGTTCAAGGTTTTGCGCACACGTACTACTGGGCGATGCCCGTGGACGATAACGCATTCCTGACGCTCAAGACAGTCCGCAAACAAGTCGCGTTCCTGCACGTCTCCTGCACGGAATGGAAGAACCTCTTCTCCATGGAGATCTACGGCCGCACGGGGAAGCTGGAGGTCTCGGGGCTCGGCGGCAGCTACGGGGTGGAGCGGCTCACGTTCTATCGCATGCTGCCCGAGATGGGGCCACCGGAGACCACCGCCTGGGAGTATCCGATGGCGGACGACTCGTGGTCGGTTGAGATGGAGGAGTTCTACGAGGACATTCGGCTGGGCCGTGAGCCCGCCGCCGGCCTCGGGGATGCCCGGGAGGCCCTGAAGATAATCGGTCGAATTTACGAGGACTCGAAGACATGATCATCGCACGTAGCCCCTTGCGCATTACGTTGGGCGGCGGCGGAACCGACCTGCCTTCTTACTACCAGAATCACGAGGGCTTCCTCATTGCCGCGGCGATCGACAAATACGTATACGTCACCGTCATGCGCCCGTTCACCGAGGGCATCTACCTCAAGTATTCCGAGCTCGAACAAGTGAAATCGGTGGAAGAGGTCAAGCACCGCATCATCCGCGAAGCGCTGCGAATGCAGAACCTGCGGACTCCGCAGACGGAGATCACCACGCTCGCCGACATTCCTGCCGGCACCGGCCTTGGTTCCTCGGGGAGCTTCACGACGGCACTCCTCAAAGCCTTGTACGCGCACCGGCGCCAGCTGATCCATCCCCAGGAGCTGGCGGAGCTTGCCTGCCATATAGAGATCGATCGGCTTGGCGAGCCGATCGGCAAACAGGACCAGTACATCGCGGCGTACGGAGGGCTGACCTGCTTCACGTTTCATAAGGACCACAGTGTCACTGCCGTGCCGCTCAAGTTGTCAATGCACACGATGTTCGACCTGGAGGACCACATCCTGCTCTTCTTCAACGGCTATTCGCGCAGAGCGGGCGGCATCCTCAAAGACCAGAACACGCGCACCAAAAGCAGTGACGCTGAGATGCTGGAGAACCTGCATTTCGTCAAAGAGCTGGGCTATCGCAGCAAGGAAGCTCTGGAAGCAGGGAATACCACTCGCTTCGGCGAACTGATGCACGAACATTGGGAACACAAGAAGCGGCGTTCCGGCGGCATGAGCAATCCCCGAATCGACGAGTGGTACGAGTTGGGCATGCGCAATGGCGCCGTCGGCGGAAAGCTCGTCGGCGCAGGCGGTGGCGGGTTCCTGATGTTCTATGCAAGCGACCGCAGCCGACTGCGCGACGCAATGAGCAAGGCGGGGCTGGAGGAGGTGCGCTTCAGCTTCGATTTCGAAGGTACGAAGGTCGTGCTGTCGTGAGCTTGCCGGTCGCGATTCTTGCCGGCGGCATGGCGACCCGCCTGGGTCCTGTGACACAGAAGATCCCCAAGTCGCTGGTCGACGTGGCTGGCCGCCCCTTTGTTGTGCGGCAACTCGAGTACCTGCGAAAGCAGGGGCTGACGCAAGTGGTACTTTGCCTCGGGCACCTGGGCGACCAGGTGCAGAACCTGATCGGCGATGGTTCTGCGCTGGGCCTGCAGGTACGGTACTCGTGGGACGGCCCCACTCTGCTCGGCACTGGGGGAGCGCTGCAGCAAGCGCTTCCGTTGCTCGGTGAGCGATTCTTTGTCCTCTATGGCGACTCCTATCTGCCGATCGATTTCGGCGCCGTAGAGGGCGGGTTCCTTGCCAGCGGTATGCCGGCCCTGATGACCGTGCTCAGGAACGCCAATCAGTGGGACAGGAGCAACGTGATCTTTCGAGACGGGCACATCGTGGAATACAATAAACGCGCGCCCAGTGCGGACATGGGGCACATCGATTATGGGCTTGGCGTG
>JAAPAA010000120.1 GCA_012274165.1 Thiobacillaceae bacterium | reverse complement strand
TTGACCAGCCGGACTGCTTCCAGCTTGAATTCCAGCGTGTATCTGCCCCGGGCCTGCCAGTCTTTTCTCTTGCTCATCTTCGATCTCCAATTGCTGAATTTTCACATCAGCTATGGAGTACGTTTTCCGGGGGCAAGATCATTACCTCCTCGCGGCGCGCGACGTCAGGAGGGAGGCGCCCATACCATCTGAACAACTCAGAAACGAGCGCCGTCTGAGCGCGCAAGAGTTGCGAAGATCTAGGAAGATCATGGTTCGAGTCGCTTTTCGAAGGTGTTTCGACCCCTGTTCTGGGTTCTGTTTAGCCGGGCGAACGGCCCAGGAGTTGCCAACCAGTCTGCTTGACGAACTCGGCGTAGTCGACCGGGGCTTCGATTCGGGCCTCGGCGGTGTTGGCCAGAATGTAGGCCCACGACCGCCTCGAGGCTTCGTCGTAGACGAGCTTGAAAAGGTGGGACGGAACCCAAACGCGGTCAGGTCCGATGGTTCGCTGCTGGCCCCGGAAGATTGGGCCTGAGAAGACGAACACCTCCCCTTGTGCGCGCCGTGCGAACTTGCGCACGTCAGACTCAATCTTTGCCCACGTCTTCCGGTTGTTGAACGGGTCCTGGGGAACCATGTTCGACAGCGCGAACGACTGAATCATCGACTGCTGGTCCGGCTGATTCGCTGCACTTGCGAGGTGCCCACGGTCAAGGCCACTCGATTTGAAGTCGACCAGTTCGGCCCGGGAGCCGCGCGCAAGGCGCGGGTCGGGGTAGAACTCGTTGGTCCGCTCTTCGCTCTTGGCGTCCGAGAGCATCGCCCGGTTCAGCTTCTCCACGACCACCAGCGGCGTCTTGCTCAGCGCCGAGTTGAGGACGGCGAAGTGGTTCGAGCACAGACCAACAGCACGCCACTGGGCGTTGACCGACCCTACGTCGATGGGCGCGCTCTTCGGGAACAGCTGCGGACACGCGGCGAAGCCTTGGTTGCTGGACGGAGCCAGCGGACCATCCCGCCCAGGAATCAGCGCAGGGCTCTTGAAATGACCTTCAATCTGATGTTCGACTTGGTGCTCGGCGACATGCTCGGCAACCTTGCCGGCGAACATTCCGAGGAGGCCCGCTTGGGCACCGGTGGAGAGAGACGCCAGCGTGGCGGCCGCGAAGGCGATTGCCACGCCCTTCTTGGCCAGCGAGTTGAAGGTGATGCCGAAGTCTCGCTTCAGGAGGGTGGAATTCATGATGGCGTGTTCGCTTTGACGTTTGAGTAGAGTGATTGAGTAGGTTTACTCAAGCGACTTCATAGGCGAAGCTGCCAATGAGTATGCTTTTCACCGGGTACTGCAGGTGGCCGCGATCGAAGCCTGATCGTTGGTAGTCGCTAAGCTCCGCACGGTCGCCGGCGGGCAGCCGCGGATCGGCGTGGAAATCGTTGACCCGAACCTGCTGGCGGGCATGACTGACCGAAGCCTTGCTGATTCGCTCGGCGGACCACAGCGCGGTGCGGGTCAACCCTGAGTGCACCAGCGCGAAAGTCGCAAAGCACAGTTCGTGCGTGCGCGCGGTCATGCGCTGGTTGACGATCAGGGGGGCCTTGCCCTGCACGAAGTGCTGCGGGCAGGTGGTATCGGCTTGCGCCGCCGGCGCCCCCACACCAAACAGCGCAGCGGCGAGGGCCAGGCCAAGCAGGAACGAGCGGCCTTGGAGCAGTGGTGTCTTGAGGTTCATTCGACCACGATACAGGCGCCGCTCCCAAATACAAGGAGTGAGAAGGCCACGAAGTGGCGCCGGCCCTCGCAGCTGGCACCTCGTTTCCCGCAGCCCGCTGATACGGACACCACCTGCGCTTCTTTGTGGAGCTCACTCATGTCGATTCACAGCGTCCGGCCAGGCCCACGTGCTACCATGCGCGCGTCTTTTTGACAGGCGTGCTGCCGCCTCCCATCCGCAGCAATAGGCGCCCACAGTCTGGCGCCCACAGGATCGGCCCTTACTGGCCTATCTGTTTCCCCCAAAAACTGCCGGCCACCGGCTTCCGTGCTGTGGGAGCCACAGTGCGGGGCGACGTGCCCGAATACGACGCTTGCCCGCGCAACGCCTGAAATAGGAATGCCGGTCAAGCATGAGGGGCGTGCGCTTTCGCGCAGCTCCGGCGGGAGGAGGGGCGAAGCCAATCCGATCCCGAGTCAATCCAACGAAAAGAAGGACGAGATGACGCAATCGAAAAACGTGACCCTGTACTGCCGCGAGGGCGGCTCAAACAAGGTCTATCAGATCTCCCTGCAAGCCCGCGACGGTGGCTGGGTGGTCGACTTTGCAAATGGTGCTCGCGGCAAGGCGCTGAGGACGGGCACCAAGATCGCCACGCCCGTGGCGTACGAGGAGGCGGCCAGGGTTTACGACAAGCTGGTCAGGGAGAAGACCGCCAAGGGTTATACCTCCAGCGAAACCGGCGTGGCCTACACCAACACCGAGCACGAGCAGCGCGCGAGCGGCCAGCAGCCGCAGCTGCCGACCCCGATCGACGAGAGCGAGCTGGAGCGCTATCTGCTGGATGACCTTTGGCTGATGCAGGAGAAGCGCGACGGCGAGAACCGCCAGGTGCAGGTGTGCTGCGACGGTGCGGTGCGCGGAATCAACCGCAAGAGCCTCTTCGTGGACATCCCGGTGGCTTGGGCGCAGGACTTCCGGCGTCTGGGGCCGTGCCTGGTGGCCGGCGAGGACATGGGCGAGGGCTTCGAGGCCTTCGATCTGCTGGAGTTCGCAGGGCAGGATCTGCGCGCCATGCCTTTCATCAAGCGCCACAACCTGCTGCTTGAAAAGTCCGCCGCGCTCGCGCCCCTGCCAACCCTTCGCGTGCTGGCGGTCCACCAGGGCCCGGCCAAGCGGGCGCAACTCGAGGCGCTGCGCGCACGTCACGCCGAAGGCGTGGTGTTCAAGCATCGCGACGGCGTTTTCGAGCCCGGCCGCAGCGATCTACAGGTGAAGTTCAAGTTCGTCGAGAGCGCGACCTGCATCGTGGTTCGCCGCAACCAGCAACGCTCAGTGACAGTGGGCCTGCTCGATGACGCAGGCAGCCTGCGCGAGCTGGGCAACGTCACTGTGCCGGCGAACGCGCAGATGCCGCAGCAGGGCACGCTGGTCGAGGTGCAGTACCTCTACCGTTATGAGGACGGGTGCTTTGAGCAACCGGTGTTTTTGCGTCAGCGCCCGGACATCGATCGCGACGCTGCGAAGATCTCGCAGATCCGGCGCGTGAAGCGCAAGAGCGTGGGGGGCTTCGCATGAGCGGCGATCTGGCAAACCTCTTTGAGGCAGCGGGGTGCACCGCCGATACGACGGAGGCGCACGCCAGCGATGCGTTCGCCGATGTCTGCGAGACGCCCGGCGCGCTCCACCCGGCGCAGCTTCTGCAAGACGCCTATCTGGAGTCGTTCGTGCTGTTTGCCAAGCTCCAGTCGGACCTCGCACACGCGGAGAGCGTCAGCGGTACCGTTGGCTTCTATCTGCGAAACTGCCGGTTCGACATCGACTGGAGCGAACTGAGCAAGTCGGCAGTGCATCGCACGGTGGAAGTGTTCCGGCAGAGGGCACTGGCAGACAGAGCTGAGCTCGATCCGGGAGAAGAGTTCGAGCGCGCGTTCGGAAAAGGCCTGTACGAGACGCTCCAAGACGATGATGAACAGCGCCGACGGCGGCGCCGGCAGAGCATCCACGAGGACGGGGAGGAAGACGACAAGGAACCCGAACCGGTTCGCGTCGACCTGCTCAAACTCTGGGACTCGCTGATGTCCACATACGCCGACGGCGGAGTGACCCTGGCGCGAACCCAGGCTGCCAAGGCAATCCTCGACAACTGGAGCCTGCGCGACAAGCCCTTTGAGGTGAAGAACGGCAAGGCGGTGATCGAGGATCGCGTCTATTCGGAGGTCCACTACTCCGGTCAGCCGCGCACCGTCAGCTACAGCCACAGGGAAAACCTCTATGCGCTCTTCAAGGGGCTGCAGGTGTGGTTCGACTGGGCCGACATCAACGCCAACGCCATGACGACGCTGTTCAAGATGCAAACTCGCGGCGCACACGACATCGTCATCGAGATGGGTGCCAGCTACACGGTGGCCGCGGGCCAAGTGCAGGTTCGCACCTTCAAGGAGCACTGGCGCTGGACTCTTGGGGCTTCGGCCGCCGAGAAATTGCGCGAGTTCATCGCCGCCTACGGTGTGGTGCGGGAAACTTAAAGGCCGGGCAGATCGCCTGGCCAGGCGGTTCGATCCATAGGCTCAGCCGCCTTCGGGCGGCTTTCCTGCTCCATGCGAGGGGTCTCATCGGCCATTTTTTCGCTTGTTGCAGGCGAGTGCCCCGTCGTACAATTTGGCCAATTCCTCCGGGAATGCCGACCTGCCGGCTCATCGCAGAAATGCGCGCCTACGGCGCGACTTACCCGCACGGGGCTCCCCCCGTCCGGGCCAGAGCTCCACCTTTTTTCTGGAGTTCTGAATGAACATTTCGATCAACGCCCAGCAAAAACTGTTCGTGCTGAAAACGCAGGACGGTTTCACTTGCTTGGGCTTCAACAACGCCCGCGACCACGCGGCCTTGATCGCCAAGACGCTCCATCGCACCGACCTTGATCCGAATGATGGCGAGTACGGCACGGAGGCGGCGTACCGCAAGTACGAGGCTGCCTGCGCCGCCTGGGCCAGCAGCGTGTTTGCACGCAGGACGTTCTTCATGCCGGGCACACCCGACAAGGTGGCGAAGG
>JAAPAA010000011.1 GCA_012274165.1 Thiobacillaceae bacterium | reverse complement strand
CCTGGCCACCGAGCAATCCACGATCAAGGTCGTCAAGGGCACTTCAACTGCCACGCTGATCGCTGCGGTGGAACGCGCGGGCTACGGCGCGCAGCTGCCGCAAGCGGCAAGCGCAACCCCGACACCCCCAACTCGCGCGTTACCCACCTGGTGGCCGGTGGCGCTGGCAATAACCCTGTCGCTACCGCTGATCGCGCCGATGCTCGGCAGCCTGGCCGGCGCGCACTGGATGCTGCCGGGCTGGTTGCAATGGGCACTGGCGACACCGGTACAGTTCTGGCTCGGCGCACGCTTTTATCGCGCGGGCTGGAAGGCGCTGCGCGCGGGCAGCGGCAATATGGATTTGCTGGTGGCGGTCGGCACCAGCGCAGCGTATGGCCTCTCGGTTTATTTGTTGCTGACGCGCGCTGGCGCCATGCATTTGTATTTCGAAGCGTCGGCGGTGGTGATCAGTCTGGTGCTGCTGGGCAAGTGGCTGGAAGCGCGTGCCAAGCGCCAGACCACCGAGGCGATCCGCGCGCTGCAAGCCTTGCGCCCGGCGACGGCGCGGGTGCGCACCGACGGCGTCGACCGCGATCTGTCGATCGACGCCATCCGCGTCGGCGACCTCGTGGTGATCCGCCCCGGCGAGCGGGTGCCGGTGGACGGCGAGATTATCGAAGGCACCAGCCAGGTCGACGAATCGATGCTCACCGGAGAATCGCTGCCGGTCGACAAGCAGCCGGGCGACACACTGACCGGCGGCGCGATCAACGCGCACGGCGTGCTGCTCGCGCGCACCACGGCGGTGGGCCTTGAGACCACGCTGGCGCGCATCATCCGCCTGGTGGAAAACGCACAGGCCGCCAAGGCGCCGATCCAGCGGCTGGTGGACAAGGTCAGCGCGGTGTTCGTGCCGGTGGTGATGGGCATTGCGCTAGTCACCTTCATCGCCTGGTGGGCGCTCGGCGGCAACGCCGAAATCGCCATCCTCAACGCGGTGGCGGTGCTGGTGATCGCGTGCCCGTGCGCGCTCGGGCTCGCCACGCCGACCGCGATCATGGCAGGCACCGGCGTCGCCGCGCGTCACGGCATTTTGATCAAGGATGCCGAAGCGCTGGAACTGGCGCACAAGATCAGCACCGTGGTATTCGACAAGACCGGCACACTCACCGACGGCACGCCGCATGTGGCGGCGTGCGTGGCGGCCGAGGGGCATGACAAGAATGCGGTACTGGCCATCGCCGCCGCTTTGCAGGCGGGCAGCGAACATCCGCTGGCGCGCGCGGTGCTGGCAGAAGCCGCCGCGTTGACGGTGCTGCCCGCGCAGGCGCAGCAGGCGCTGCCGGGTCGCGGCCTGCTGGGTGAAATCGATGGCGCAATGTATTGGCTGGGCAATCGCCGCCTGATGCTCGAGAACGACGTGGATACCGCCGCGCTCGACCCCGTCGCCGCCGAACAGGAAGCGGCCGGCCGCACCGTGTCGTGGCTGGCCGCTGCCGCCGGCCGCCACGCACTCGGCGTGCTGGCGTTCGGCGACGCGGTCAAACCCGGCGCGGCTGCCGGCGTGGCCCGGCTCAAAGCGCGCGGCATCGCCACCGTCATGCTCACCGGCGACAATCCTGGCGCGGCGCAGATGGCGGCAACCTTGCTCGGCATCGATACGGTGCTGGCCGAAGTGCTGCCTGCCGACAAGGCCGCGCACGTGGCGCAGCTCAAAACCACAGTCAAGACGGTAGCGATGGTCGGCGACGGCATCAACGACGCCCCCGCGCTGGCCGCCGCCGACGTTGGCATCGCCATGAGCAGCGGCAGCGACGTCGCCATGCATACCGCCGGTATCACCCTGATGCGCGGCGACCCGGCGCTGGTGGCCGACGCGATTGATATTTCCCGGCGCACCTACGCCAAAATACGCCAGAACCTGTTCTGGGCGTTTGTCTACAACGTGGTGGGGATTCCGCTGGCGGCGGCGGGTTTGCTGAACCCGGTGATTGCCGGTGCGGCGATGGCGTTCTCTAGCGTCAGCGTGGTCAGCAATGTCTTGCTGCTGCGACGCTGGCGGCCTGAATCCGGATCGGCAAAAAGAGGCGGCGGGTAGAATTGAACGCATGCTGAAAACCCGCTCTCTCATCCATCCACACCCATGCGCGCCAAACAGGGCGGCAAGACCCAGGAGACACAACATGAAGCGTTTATTTCTCGCCGCAGCCCTCGCCCTCTCAGCTCCGGCCTATGCGACCGATGTCGGCGTATCGGTCAACATCGGTCAACCCGGCTTTTATGGACAAATCAACATAGGCGGCTATCCGGTGCCCCACCTCATCTACCCCGAGCCGATGGTCATCGAACGGGGGATCGCGCCCCGCCCGCCAATCTACCTGCGCGTTCCGCCTGGCCACGCAAAGCACTGGAGCAAGCATTGCCGCGAGTACAACGCCTGCGGCGAGCGGGTCTATTTTGTGCAGGACAGCTGGTACCAGAACGAATACGTTCCCCGCTACCAGAAACAGCATCATGGCAACAATGGCCAGCACGGAAACAGTCAGGGCAAAGACAAGCAGAGCGGCAAAAACAACAATGGACATGGCAAGCAGAACGGCCATGGTTCCAACCACTGAGGCAGGCAAGACTCTCGGGTAACGCCGGGACAACGACCGCCTCAACGTCGGGCCTGTCCCGCCCAGTCGTACACCACCTCGATCTGCACCAGCGCCCGTACCGGACGGCCGTTTTTCTGCGCGGGCGAAAAGCGCGCTTCGCGAAACGCCTGCAGCGCCGATTCGTCGAACACGCCGGGCGGGGTGGCGCTTAACAATTCGATATCGCTGACGCGACCATCGGCTTCCAGTTTCAACTGCAAACGCAGCTTGCCGGACACGTGCTGGCGGTCGGCGGCGTCCGGGTAGAGCGGCACCACTTCGTGCAAGGCGCGCGGATTCACATCGACTTCGCGCGCACTGTAATAGGTGAGATCGACCGAGCTGGTGAGGGCGACGGCGGGGGCAGGCGGAGCGACGGCAGGCGCTGGCTGGGGCTCGACAGATGAGGTTGCAGCGGCGGGTGAAGGCGCAGGCGGCGCAGCCTGAACCGGCGCTGCGACGGCAGGCTGGGCGACAACAGGCAGCGCGTCAGCCTTGCCCGTCACCAGCAGCCGCCTGCCTGCTGGCGGAACATCCGGCGTATCGACGGCCTGCGTGGGCGGTGGAACGGCCACAGCGTGCGTTGATACCAGTCGCGCTTCGATCACCGGCTCGCCCGCACTTATCGCGGTGGGCGGCACCACTTGCACCAGCGCAATCAGAGCAGCATGCAGGCCCAGCGAAATCCACCCGGCAAGCAGCACGCGTCGCACGTGCGGCAAGACCGGCGGAATCGTGGGTTCTTCGAAAGCGGCCCTCATGGTTGCGTACACCCCACGCGGAAAACACGCTGCACTGGCCTAAAATAGGTCACAGAAAAATGCCTGGGGTAGACCATGAAAAGACTCGTCATTGCGGCCGTCATCTTAGCATCGGCGCAGACGTGGGCTGGGGAAGCCAGTCTGACCAAAGCAACGATCAAGGCCGTTGACGGCGTCGAGGTGCCGGTCGAAATCGCCACCCCCGCAGGCAAGGGCCCATTTCCGCCGGTGCTGTTCATCCACGCCAAGCGCGGCTACGAAGGCGACGAACGCGCCCACGTGCGCGAACTTGCCGAACAGGGCTTCCTCGTCGTCGCCCCCGACTGGCAGAGCGGCCGCTTCATCGAACGCTGGCCGTCGGCGCATAACCCGGACACCGAACTCGATGTGGAAGCCGGCCTGGATTATCTGAAGTCGCTGCCGAACGGGTGCAAGCAGCCGGTCGGCATCGTCGGCCTGTCGCGCGGGCCGTATTACGCGATCCGGCTGGCTGCCAAGCGCGGCGCCGATATCGCTGCCATCGTCAGCTATTACGGCCACATGCAAAATCCCAACGCGCCGGAGCCGGATCAGCTGTTTCGTGTCGCCCCCGAAATCATGCAGATCACCACCCCGATGCTGTTCCTGATCGGCGATGCCGATTACGAGCTGCGTCGCATGAATGGCGGTCGCGCGTTCTATGCGCTGTGGGAACGTGGCGTGCCGGTGGAATGGCAGGAATACCCGATGGCGCGGCGTGCGTTCGATTTCCGCCCCGACCAGACGCCGGAGGAAAAAATCGCTATGCGCCATGCGCGCGAACGGGCGAAAAACTGGCTGATGAAATGGATGAAATTAACGCCCGGCATGCGCTGCACATGAGATCGTCCTGCCCGGAACACACATCTACCTCAACCGCACCGATGACCGCCAGCAAACACCCTTTCAGCCGCGCCCTTCTCGGCATGATTCTGCTCATCTGCAGCGCGCAAGGCATGGCGCAAAGCCTGATCCCGGGAATGAAATCCAGCACGCCGGACGCGTCGGCCACGCAGGGCAAAACCACCCCAGCAGATGCCTCGCCCGATGCCCGGATAAGCGCGATCCAGCAGCGCCTCGCCAAGCTGCAAAGCCAGGCCGCCCCGGTTCAGCCGGCCAGCGCAAACGCAGCGGAATGGGAGCGCTATCGGCAGATGCAAGCCGGCGAGGCGAATGCGCTGTTGGCGCACGTAAACGCGCTGCGCGACCTGGCGGAAGCGCGGCGCACCGAACAGGACATGGCAGCAGCCCGCAAAGCCTGGAAAGGCTTCGCCCAAAAGCCGCCCTACGACATCGCCCTGGTCGATGACTGGTGGACGCAAGTGCGGAGCAAAACGCGCGAAATGGATGCGACCCGGGTCGAACAGCGGCTGGTGGACAGCTTGTTCGAGCAGGAGAAAAAAACGCTGAAAGTGGCACAGCAGGTGCAACGGCAAGCTGACGAGCAGGTGCAGACCTCGAACGAGCCCGCCCGTGCGGCGCGCCTGCGCTGGGAAGCGGAGATGGCCGGGCTTGCCCGCCGGTATTCGGAGGCACGGTTGGGCTTGTTCGAAACGCTTCGGCTGTTGCGTGTGGAAACGCTGGCCAATCAGCAAACCGAACGGCAATGGCTGGCAGACAAAGCCATCCAGGCCAGCCGCCAGCTGCAATTCAGCCACCAGGAACTGGACAGCCAGCTGGCGAAACTGGCCGAACAGTCGAGTGCGCTCGGGCAGAAAATCGAGCGGGCGGAAGCGGCGGAACGCCAAACGCAGAATGAGCTGGAGCGCATGCGCAAGCAGACGAATGCCCTCCGTACCGCTGCATCGCTGCAGGCAATGGAAACCGCGCGCATCGAAGCGGATGCGGCCGACGCCGTGTTGCGCACGCTGCGGCTGATGAATTACGGGACAACACTGATGCAGCAGGCCTGGCAGCAACGCTACCAGGGGATGCAGACACGCGACAGCCATAACCTGCAGCAGACGACCGGGATAATCGAAAGCTATCTGCAACGGATCGGCGAATGGCGCAGCACCGTCCAGGCGGACAGCGATCGCGTCCAGACCAACCTCGCGTCGCTCGGCGCCCAGTTGGCCGCATGGCAGCCCGAACTCGGCAACAGGCAACTCGCCGAGCGGCAGTACCAGGCCTATCAGGCGCGTGAGGCGGTGCTGCGCCAGAGCCAGAACCAGGTCGAACAGGCCGAAGGCATGCTCTACAACTGGCAGCAGGTCACCCGCCTGGCGCACCAGGCGATGAGCTGGAGCGATCGCTTGCGCGGCACGGCAGTCGCAGTCCGGGGCGCGGTGGCGGCGGTATGGAATTTCGAAATAATCGCGGTCGACGACAGCATCGTGGTGGAGGGGCGCGAAATTGCCGGCAAACGCAGCGTCACCTTGGGCAAACTTGTGCAGGTGCTGCTGATTCTGGTGTTGGGGTTGTGGATCAACGGCCGCCTCAATGCGTTTGCGCGACGGCGCTTGCTGGCGCGCTACGGCGGCGATGAAAACGCGTCGCTGCTGTGGCTGCGCCTGGCCAGCCTCGGCATGGGAACTGGGCTGGTGATCCTGGCACTGCTCACCGCCCATATCCCGCTGACCGCGTTTGCCTTCATGGGCGGTGCGCTTGCACTTGGCCTCGGTTTCGGCGCGCAGAACATCCTCAACAACTTCATCAGCGGCATGATCCTGCTGGTGGAAAAACCCATCAAGCTGGGCGATATCGTGGAAGTCGACGGCATCCGCGGGCGCGTTCGCGACATCGGTAGCCGCTGCTGCCAGGTGCAGCGTTTCGACGGCATCGACATGCTGATCCCCAACAGCGTGTTTCTGGAACGGACTGTCACCAACTGGACGCTATCCGACCAGCTGCTGCGCTTTTCGGTGACGGTTGGCATCGCCTACGGTTCCCCCGTCGAAACCGCGATGCGGCTGGTCCGCGAAGCGGTCTCCGATCATCTCGCCGTACTCAAGGTACCGATACCGCTGGTGCTGCTGGAAGACTTCGGCGACAACGCGCTGCAACTGCGCGTCGATTACTGGCTGGACATCAGCCTGCAGGACAACAGCCGCCAGGTGGCCAGCGAGATTCGCCTGGGCATAGAAAAACGCTTCACCGAACACGGCATTGCGATACCCTTTCCGCAACGCGATATCCGTCTGGACAGCCGCGCCCCGATCCGGGTGGAAATGATCGCGCCGACCTAAGCCTGCCCACCCGTCCCGAACCTGAAAGGATAACTGATGATGTCGCCCCGTGTCTTTTCGCTGTTGTTCGCCGCGCTGGCCTGCTCATCCGCCATGGCCGATACGCTCTACAAATCCGTCGACGGTGCTGGCAATGTGACCTACTCCTCCACCCCGCCAAAAGGCGGCAAGGTAGAAAAGATGGAGGTGGCGCCGCCGCCGACCGAGGCGGAAACCCAGGCGGCCGAGGAACGCCTGAAAAAGAACGCCGCGCAGGCGAATGAGTTCGAAGCCCAGCGGCGGGAAAAAGAAGCGGCGCAAGCCGCCCAGGATGCTGAAGAAGCGCGGCTGCGCGAGGCGCAGAAACCGGTGCCGCCGGTGGTGATTGAAACACCCGCCCCCATGCCGGACTATTACCCGCAGCCTGGCACCCGCTATCCGACGGGCGTACCAATACCATTGCCGGCACCGATGCCCATGCCGCGTTCACGCTGAACGATTCAAAACGGGCCCTAGCTCGCCAGCAATACAAACAGCAGCAGCAAATTCAAGGCAATGGAAATGGCCGCCACCAGCGGCCAGGCCCCTGCGGGCGAACGCTCGATCAGCGGCGTACGGCGGCGCAGCAGCGGGTTGGCTTCGCCGCGTTCCAGCGCCAGCAGCATTTCTTCGGCGGTCTCGAAGCGTTGCGCGGGTTCGCGCGCAACGGCCTTGAGCAGCACGTTTTCCAGCCACGGCGGGATGTCCGGGCGGGTGCGTGATGGTGGCGCGGGTTCGCCGAATTTGGGACGCTGGAACGGCTCGATTTCACCGTAGGGATATTTGCGCGTGAGCAGATGGTAGAAGGTCGCGCCGACGGCGTAGAGATCGGTTTGCGGATTGGCTTCAACGCTGTTGAAGAGTTCGGGCGCCATGTAGCTCGGGGTACCGGGCTGGGCATGCGACTCGCGCGCGTCGAGGGTGGGACAGCGCGCCACGCCGAGATCGAGGATACGCAGCTTGCCGTCGTGATCGACATGCAGATTGGCCGGTTTGATGTCGCGATGAACGATGTCGAGCCGATGCAGTGCGGCCAGGCCTTTGAGTACCCGGATCATCAGGGTGACGGCTTCCACCGGGGAAAAATGCTGGCCGGCGTCGAGTGTGTCCTGCAACGTTGCGCCGTCGTAATAGCGCACCGCGAAATAGAGAAAGTTGCGGCCGGGCAGCGCCAGCACATCGGGAAAATAATGCGAGTGGACGCGCTTTAAAAACCATTCTTCCGCGAGCAGGCGGTTCGCGGCGTCGTGGTCACTCGCGAGCACGGGCTGCAGGGTTTTGAGCGCCCAGCGCTGGCCGGTCTTGTCGTGGCGGGCACGATAGATCAGCGCGTCGCGCCCGCTGTGCAGCTCGTCTTCAATCACGAAGTCGTCCAGCCGGGCGCCGGGACTCAGCTTGCCGGGCAGCAGCAAGTCATGTGCATCGGTCAGCGAAGCTTCGCTCTCCCCCACGGCGTTCACCCGCACCACCAGCGCAGTCGCGTTGTCCTGCCCGCCATGCGTGTGTGCCGCCTCGACCAGCGCATCCGCCAAGCGCTGCACGTCGTCATGCAGTTGCAACAGGCGGTGCAGTTCAAGCTGGCCAAGCTGGCCGAGCGGCTCCCACACCCCGTCGCAGAGGATGACAAACAGATCACCCGCACACAACTCGCCCTCGCCAAAATCCGGCCGCACATGGGTATCGAGCCCCAGCGCACGCTTCAGCACATGCGACATGCCGGGCGTTTCCCACACGTGATCGACAGTCAGTTGGACGAGCATTTCGCCGCGCAGGCGATACAAACGGGTGTCGCCCACATGTGCGTAATGGAAGCGGCGGCCGCGCAGAACCAGGCTGGTGAGCGTGGTCGCCATCCCCCCCGCTTCGTGGCGCGATGCCGTCTGCCCGCTGAGCCAGCGATTGATCGCCGCCAGCACGGTGCCGAGCGCGTGCGGCGTCTCCCAGGTGTCGGGGGTGGCGTAGTAATCCGCGAGCAGATTGCGCACCGAGGATTCGGCCGCCTCGCGCCCGTGCGAACCACCCGACACGCCATCGGCGACCACCGCGAGCATGCCCTTGGTCGCCGCCAGTTGCGGATCAGCCGGCTCGACGAAGCCGCCGTAATCTTCGTTGCATGCGCGAGGCCCGGTGG
>JAAPAA010000119.1 GCA_012274165.1 Thiobacillaceae bacterium | reverse complement strand
TTCCCTGAATCCTGAATCCTGCCCCCTGAATCCTTGCTTAAACCTTCGCCCCCGCGATCGCCGCCGCACCCCACGTGGTGCGCCAGCGCTGCTTCACGACGGTGAGGCCGACCAGTGCGACAAAGCTCAGGCCGGCGAAAATCAGCAGGCCGAGCTGATAGCTGCCGGTTTGGCCTTTGATGTAGCCGAGGCTCGCCGCCAGATAAAACCCGCCGACGCCGCCAGCCATGCCAACCAGTCCGGTCATCACGCCGATCTCCTTGCGGAAACGCTGCGGCACCAGCTGGAACACGGCGCCGTTGCCGAAGCCGAGCGTGCCCATGGCGAGCATGAAGCCAACCAGCGCCAGCCATGCGCTGTCCGCGCCAAAGCTGACAACGATGAGAAACACGCCGGCCAGCGAGTACACCACCAGCAGGGTACGGATGCCGCCGATGCGGTCGGCCAGCATGCCGCCCATCGGCCGCACCAGCGAGCCGGCGAACACGCAGGCGGCAGTGAAGTAGCCCGCTTGCACCGCTGTCATGCCGTACTGGTCATGAAAATAAATGGTGAGACTGGACGCCAGTCCGACGAAGCCGCCGAAGGTCACGAAATAGAAGAACATGAACCACCAGGCGTCGCGGTCTTTCAGCACGTTCATGTACTGGTGCAGCGACTTCGGCGGCGGGCAATCGGGCGCGTCCTTGGCAAAAACGAGGTAGACCAGAAACGCCACGCCGACCGGAATCAGCGCGAGACCGAACACGTTGCCCCAGCCAAATGCGACGGCGAGGCTGGGCGCGAACAGCGCAGCGAACACGGTGCCCGAATTGCCCGCGCCGGCGATCCCCAGCGCAGTGCCCTGATGCTGCGGCGGATACCAGCGCGATGCCAGCGGCAGCGCAACCGCGAAGGCCGCGCCGGCGAAACCCAGCAACACGCCAAGCGTGAGAATTTCACGGTAGCTGTGGATGCCCGCGAGCCACGCCCAGGTCAGCGCGCCGATCACGACCAGTTGGCCGATCAGGCCGGCCTTTTTCGGCTTGAGGTGATCCACCAGTACGCCCATTACCAACCGCAGCAAGGCGCCCGCCAGCACCGGCGTCGCCACCATCATGCCTTTTTGCGCGGCGGAGAGTTGCAGGGTGTCTGCAATCTGCACCCCCAGCGGGCCGAGCATCACCCACACCATGAAGGCGATGTCGAAATACAGGAATGCGGATAAAAGGGTAGGCGTGTGCCCCGACTTCCAGAAGTCGCGTGTCATGGTGATGCTCCTGCCGATGGGCGGGATTTCCCGCCCGTATGAATTATGTTTTTAGATAGGGGTGCTGCACGTTCAGGCGGCCGCGCGACCGATCGTCGCGCAGTCCAGCCACACCCGGCCATTCTCGAGCTTGATCGGGAATTCGCGGGCGCAGCCCACGTCCGGCGCAACCGCACAGCCTGCGATCAGTTCGATATTCCAGCCATGCAACGGGCAGGTCACGCGTTTGCCATGGACGATGCCTTGCGACAGCGGGCCGCCCTTGTGCGGGCAGCGGTCTTCCAGGGCAAAAACTTCGTCGTCGGCATTGCGGAACACGGCAATCGCGAGGTCGCCGTGATTCACCACGCGCGCACCGAGTTTGGGGATGTCGCCGAGATCGCATACTTCAAGCCATTGGGCCATGTTGCTTCCTTGTTATTCAAATTCAAAAAAGGGTTTAAACCGTCAACGCAGCAAACTCCTGCGCGAATTTGCCTTCCTTGGCGCGTTCCACCCACGGGTCTTTTTCGACCGATAGGGCAAATACCAGGCGCTCGTACAGGGCGCGACGGCCATCGTGGTCATCGAGGACTTTCTTCTTCACGTAATCCAGCCCCACGCGCTCGACGTAGTGCACGGTGCGGTCGAGGTAGCGCGCTTCTTCGCGATACAACTGCAGGAACGCGCCGGAATATTCCATCACTTCGGCTTCGGTTTTGACCTTGATCAGGAACTGCGCGACTTCAGTCTTGATGCCGCCGTTGCCCGCGACATAAATCTCCCAGCCGGAGTCGACGCCGATGATGCCGACGTCCTTGATCGCGACCTCGGCGCAGTTGCGCGGACAGCCCGACACCGCCAGCTTGACCTTGTGCGGCGCCCACATCTTGAAGAAAGCCTTCTCCAGATCGATGCCCATCTGCGTCGAGTTCTGCGTGCCGAAACGGCACCACTCGGACCCCACGCAGGTCTTCACCGTGCGCAGCGCCTTGCCGTAGGCGTGGCCCGATGGCATGTCGAGGTCGGCCCACACTTTCGGCAGGTCGGCTTTTTTCACCCCGAGCAGGTCGATGCGCTGGCCGCCGGTGACGTGCACGGTGGGGATGTTGTACTTCTCGGCCACGGTGGCGATGCGGCGTAGCTCGGACGGCGTGGTGTTGCCGCCCCACATGCGCGGGATCACCGAATAGGTGCCGTCTTTCTGGATATTGGCGTGGGCGCGTTCGTTGATGAAGCGCGACTGCGGGTCGTCCTCGGCCTCGCCCGGCCATGTCGAAATCAGGTAGTAGTTCAACGCGGTGCGGCAGCTGGCGCAGCCGTTGGGCGTGTCCCATTCCATGAACTGCTGTACCTGCGGAATCGTCAGCAGCTTGTTCTGCCGGATCGCCGCGCGCACCTCTTCGTGGGTGTGCTCGGTGCAGCCGCACATCGATTTGGTTTTCGGCGTGGCGGAATAATCGCCGCCCGCGGTCACCGCCAGAATCTGCTCAACGAGACCCGTACACGAACCGCACGAGCCCGACGCCTTGGTGTGCTTGCGCACGTCTTCCAGCGTGAACAAACCCTTCTCGCGAATCGCCTTGACGATATCGCCCTTACACACGCCGTTGCAGCCGCACACTTCCATGTCGTCGGTCATGCTGGCGGCTTTGTTGATGCCGCTGTGGCCGAGGTTGCCGCAATGGTCCTGGCCGAACATCAGGTGATCGCGCAGCTCGTTGACGTTCTTGCCGTCGCGCAGCAGCGAGAAATACCACGCGCCGTCAACGGTATCGCCATACATCACGCCACCGACCAGCTTGTTGTCGCGGATTACAAGTTTTTTGTAGATGCCGCCGATGGGGTCGGAATACAGAATCGATTCGGTGCCCTCACCGCCCATGAAGTCGCCCGCGGAAAACAGATCAATGCCGGTAACCTTGAGCTTGGTCGAGGTCACCGAGCCCTGATAGCGGCTGATACCGTGTTGCGCCAGATGGTTGGCCGCAACCTTGGCCTGCTCGAACAGCGGCGCGACCAGACCGTAGGCGATGCCGCGGTGCGCAGCACATTCACCCACCGAATAAATGCGCGGGTCGAAGGTCTGCATGGTGTCGTTCACCACCACGCCGCGGTTGCAATGCAGGCCGGCCGATTCGGCCAGTTCGGTATTGGGACGGATGCCGACCGCCATCACGACGAGGTCAGCCGGTGCGGAATCGCCATCCTTGAACTTGATTGCGCAGACCCGGCCGGACTCACCGCGCACCAGTTCCGCGGTCTGCTTTTGCAGCAGAAATTTCATGCCTTTTTCTTCCAGGCTTTTTTGCAGCAAACGCGCCGCCGGTTCGTCGAGCTGGCGCTCCATCAGCCACGGCGCGATATGCACCACCGACACCTGCATGCCGCGCTTCATCAGACCGTTGGCCGCTTCCAGACCCAACAACCCGCCGCCGATCACCACCGCATGCTGATACTGGCTGGACGCATGAACCATCGCATCGACGTCGGCGATATCGCGGAAGCTGATGACGCCGGGCAAATCCGCACCCGGAACCGGCAAGATGAATGGGTTGGAACCGGTTGCCAGCAGCAGGCGGTCGTAGCCGACGCGCATGCCGTCCGCCGTTTCCACCTCGCGGCTGTTGCGGTCGATCTTCACGATTTTTTTGCCGACGTGCAGCGTGATGTTGTTTTCGCTGTACCAGTCGAGTGGATTCAGCACGATGTCGTCCACCGTCTGTTCGCCCGCCAGCACCGGCGACAGCAAAATGCGGTTGTAGTTGGGATGCGGCTCGGCACCGAATACCGTGACGTCATACATGTCCGGCGCGAGCTTCAACAGCTCTTCCAGCGCACGCACGCCAGCCATGCCATTGCCAACCATCACCAGCTTCATTTTCTTGTTGGGGGTGCTCATGTCCATCTTGCTCAAACTCCGGATTCAATAGGCTTAAACCTTATAAGCAATAGCAATGCCACCCTGCTCAACACACGGAACACATTGAATGAATTGGGTTTCCCAGTGGTCAGACTGGACATTCCGCGCTGGCTGGCACCAGATAAGTGCAAATAATCATGTTGCGCACCATCAGGCAGCAATGGGCATTGCACTGCCCATTTTCCGGGCCATGCCCGTTGCGCCATGCATTAAGGCGGGGCTGACTGGCTGCCGATCAAGCACCGTGCTGGCACGCACGCCGCCTCCAGCGCCTCATTCCAGCGCATCCAGACGTATGCAAAACCGCCTCCTAAAAAAATTGATGGAAATGCCGTTATCACTTGCGAGGCTTAACTGCGTTACCGGAAAACAACCATGACAATCAGAAGTGATATCGAAGATGCCATTGCTGTGCATGGCGCCTGGAAAGCCAAATTCCGGGATTTTCTGAGTGGCAAGGCGGAATTGGATCTATCCAGTGTTGGCCGCAGCGATGCCTGTAAATTGGGCATGTGGCTGGCTGATGGTGGGCGCAGGAAGCTGTCGCCAGAGAATTACGCGAAAGCCTGCGAACTGCATGCCCAGTTTCATCAAGTGGCCGGCAGCATTGTCCACAACATCAAGCAGAAGGACTTCATGGCCGCGCGTCAGGCGCTGGCTTCGGGCGGCGCGTTCGACCATGCCAGCCATGCAATGTGCGCCTTTCTGCGCAAACTGATCCTGCATGGCGGCTACAAAGCAGGAACACCGCCGGATGAAGCCTCGGTAGCCGCTGAAGCGACGATTGAAGCCGCAGAATCCCTGGAGAAACAAGACTGAAGCCAGCCACGTGCAACACGGCCGGAAGCAGCCCCCTCAACGGAAGCCGGTTAGCTCAAAGCAGCATGACCGTTTGATTTCATCCCAACTCGAGCACTACGCCACGGCCAGCCGACCGGACAGCAAGCGCTTCAATTCCGGCACACACGAACCACACTCGGTCCCGCATTTGAGCGTGGCCTGCAGCGCGGCGAGATCCGCACCGCCCGCAATGGCGGCAACGATATCCGGCTCGGCGACGTCGAGGCAGTTGCAGATGATGCGGCCGCGCCCGACCCCACCTGCGGGTGGCTGCGTCACCGGCGCCAGCAGCCAGGCGCGCACGTCCATTGCCGATGCGCCTGCGACGATCAGATCCTTGAGCCAGTCCTGCGCGGCGGTTTCGCCGGACAAGCGCGCGCCGGTGATGACGCCGTTTTCCACCCGTGCCTTTTTCCAGATGCCGCGGCGGGCGTCCTGATAGTTCATGGTCAGCAGCGGGTCGTCCAGCCCGAACGCTGCGTCCATTTCCTGCACCAGCGATTCGGGCAGCGGGCCCACGCTTGCCGCCTGAAAAACCAGCACGGTTTGGTCGCGCCCAGTGAGGCTGGCGGTGGCGTAATCGAAATGCGCCAGAAACGGCTGCGCCCGCCGCAGCAGGCTGGCGCCATCGCCGCGCCGCATGATCGCCCGCCGATACGGCAGATCGACCTTTTCGACCTGCACCGCGCAGTGCTTGAGTTCGGGCTGGCGCGACACCGGGTCGAACGCGTCGAGCGTAAGCGTGTTGACCCCCTGCCCCGCCATGAAGCGACCGCCCCAGTGCATCGGCATGAAGGTCTGCCCGGCGCGCAAGTCTTCGGCAGCCTGCACTTTGACAATAAGACTGCCGCGCCGGCTTCTCACCCGCACCAATTCGCCATCCGCGAGGCGACGCCGCTCCATATCGCTGCGGCTCATCGACAGCAGCGGTTCTTCCACATGGGCATACAGCCGCGCCACCAGACCGGTACGGCTCATGCCGTGCCACTGGTCGCGCAGGCGGCCGGTGTTCAGATGCAGCGGGTAACGCGCGTCGATCGGTTCTGCCACCGGGCAGTAGGCCGCGTTGTGAAAACGGGCGCGGCCACTGGCGGTCGGGTAGATGCCGTCCGCATACAAACGGGAGGTGCCCGCGACGCTGCCTGCGGCAAACGGCCATTGCTGCGGCGCACGCTTCAGCAGCGCATAGCTGAGGCCGGTGATATCGAGATCGCGCCCGCGCGTGGATTCGCGGTGTTCGTTGAACACGGCTTCGGCGTCAGCATAAGGAAACAGGCGCGCGCCTTTTTCAGGCAGCAGGCGTCGCGCAAAATCGCACACGATGGCCCAGTCGGCGCGCGCCTCGCCCGGTGGCGGCACCGCAGCGTGTACACGCGAGATGCAACGCTCGGAATTGGTCATAGTGCCCTCGGTTTCTCCCCAGGTCGACGCGGGCAGCATCACGTCGGCGTAGCGTGCGGTTTCGGTGTCGGCAAACGCTTCCTGCAACACCACGCATTCGGCTATCTGCAAGGCCGCGTGCACCAGCGCCTGGTTCGGCAGCGACTGCGCGGGGTTGGTGCAGGCAATCCACAGCGCCTTGATTTCACCGCGCTTGACCGCCTCGAACATTTCAATCGCCGTCTTGCCCGGCGTAGCGGGTACGTCGTCGATACCCCACAGCGCGGCCACTTCGGCGCGGTGTTCGGGGTTAGCAAGGTCGCGGTGCGCCGACAACAGATTGGCCAGCCCACCGACTTCGCGCCCGCCCATCGCATTGGGCTGGCCGGTGAGCGACAACGGTGCCGCCCCCGGCTTGCCGATCTGGCCGCTCGCCAGGTGCAGGTTGATGAGCGAAGCATTCTTGTCGGTGCCGCAACTCGACTGGTTGAGTCCCTGGCAATACAGTGACAGCGTCGGGCCCGCCGCAAACCAGCGCGCGGCCTGCACAATGTCAGCCGCACTCACGCCACAGATCGGCGCGACTTTTTCCGGCGAGTATTCGCGCACCGTGGCACGCAGCGCATCCCAGCCTTCGGTGTGCGCGGCAATGTAATCGCGGTCGATCAGTTCCTCCCACAGCATCACGTTCAGCATGGCGTGAAACAGCGCCACATCGGTGCCCGGCAAAATCGACAAATGCAGATCGGCCTCGGCCGCCGTGTCAGTACGACGCGGGTCCACCACGATCAGCTTAAGTTCAGGGTTGGCCTTGCGCGCAGCCTCGATGCGGCGAAACAGGATGGGGTGGGCGAACGCGGTATTCGACCCGGCGATGAAAATCACCCCGGCGTGGTCAATATCGTCATAACAGCCGGGTGGCGAATCCGCACCGAGCGTGGCCTTGTAACCCGCCACAGCGGACGACATGCACAGGCGCGAATTGGTGTCGACGTTGTTGGTGCCGATCAGTCCCTTGGCCAGTTTGTTGAAAACGTAATAGGCCTCGGTGGTGAGCTGGCCCGAAATATAAAAGCCCACGGCGTCCGGCCCGTGCTCACGGATGATGGCGCTGAATTTTTCTGCCGCATGATTGAGCGCCGCATCCCAGCTCACGCGTTCGCGCGGCGCAGTGCGATCAACGCGCAGCTCGGGATAAAGCGCCCGCCCGCCCGCCTGCGCCGACAAATGCAGCGTCGCGCCCTTGGTGCACAGCTTGCCCTGATTGGCCGGATGCGCTGGATCGCCGCGCACGCCGGTTATTTTTCCGGCCTCGGTCTCGATCAACACCCCGCAACCGGTGCCGCAATAACAACAAACGGATGAAACAATAGACATGAACATACCTCACGGGGAGGTTAAAGCACGACGGATGCCAGTTTGCTTTAGAAGTGCGGATTCAAAGGCTTGGCGCGCTCAGCCCCACGACCGAACAGGCCGACCGCCCGACAGCTGTGCATAGTGCACCCGCTTCGCTGCAAATTGGTGCATGGTGCGCCGAGGTGGGCTGTGCATCGCCACTTTGTGATGCAACCGGCCTCAGCGGCGCGCCGTAATCGTTCCGCCGTCGCCCGTTTCCAGGATCAATGCACCATCTGCGCTGATTTTGAATCGCTGAACCTGGCTCAGCAGCTGGAGCAAGCGGCTTTCCTGGTCCATCAATTCCGGCACGCAGGCCATCAGGGTCATGGCGGTTTTCGACGACACGCGCAGGGCTTCGCCGGTCAAGGTGTAGCTGCCACTGTATTGATTGCAGGAACCGCTGCCAGCCAGCTGCCCGTCCGCGCCAAAATTGAGCGTGGCGCGCGAACCATCGACGATACCGGCGCCTGCAATGTCCTCAACCCGCCATTCAACCCCTTGCAGCAAGCTGGCAGGATCGCCGCCGCAGCCATGCAGTTCACGGCCGTCCAGCAATACGGTGACGCTGTTCGGGCGGGGCATGCCGCTCATCGTGTCGACACACAGGCGGTTGGCAATCGTCACCTGCAGGGCCGGCGTCACGGTATAGCGCCGGGAGCTGGCCGTGGCCTCGGCAATAGGCGTCAGCGCCTCAATATGGGTGGTGCCGTCGGCAGTAGTAAACAGGGTGCGCGTGCCCATCCCGAGCTGCCAGTCAGGTTCATGGCCAGCGGCACGGAACGCCACCGCCACCCGGTCGGCCCGGACGCACTCGGGCCAGGCTTTGCCCTTCACCGTCAACCTGGCGCGTTCTCCCTTCGACCAGAACGTCGTCGTCGCATCGTCGAGCGCCGCATACCGGGCGCCCGACGCGGACTCCACCTGGCGCATGTTGTAATGCGTGCCGCCCAGCGTAAGCCGCAACTTGCCGCCGATCTCTTCCGTGTCGGCCAGCTGATCGCCACAGCGCCAAAAGAGCGTCACCGGTTCCCCGCCCTGCACGGGCTGCAAATTGAGCATGCCGAGATCAATCGCGTCTTGCTGCGGGTCGATGATCGTCGCCGCGCTGAGCCAGGTCACCTGCCCGGCCTGCTCGATTGCGCCGCGCACGCTGTAGGTTTTTCCGCCTGGCAGAGCAGCACGAGCAACCGCCAGTTCAAACGGAATCGGCACCTGCCTGCCCGCCAGCGCAACGCGCTGTTCCGCCACCACTGCCACCCTGGCCGACGACGTATCGCGCAGATCAACCACGGCCGTGCTGTCCGGCGGCAAGGCGATGCGCTCGCGATACACCAGCGTGCCCTTGATCGTCAGGGCGTGCGCCGACGTGGACGGCTTTTCTCCCGCATCGCTCGCGCACCCGGCCAGCATGAGCAACACACCGACTGACACCCCAGCAGTTAAACCTGCACGGAACATGACGAACTCTCCCTTGAAAAATAGTGGTCTAGCAGATGCGGTCAGCCGGCGCATGGCCCGCGCTCAGCCCATCCGCACCTGCTGAACGCGGGAAAGTATCAGGCTTTTTCGCCCGTAGCCAACAGCAAGCCCCAGCCGACGCGTATGTCAGTTTCGCTTCGGCCAGCGCGGTCAGGGTTGCTTCATCCTGCCCTGCCATCCTGCCCTGCCCCCGCTGGTACCGTGCACACATGCGTCGGCACGGGATCACTCCATCCGCCAGCTGAAGCCGACAGCCATTCAGCAGCAGGGACCCGACCCATCCACGTCGCGCTCGGTCGTGTCCGTGCGCGCGTCCAGATGAGCCTGCAGCACCTCGGCATACCCGGCGTAGAGACTGCCTCGCCCACCCGGGGGATGCTTCGAAATAACGCGCACAAGCAAACTCACACCGGTCAGTTCCCTGCTGGCTTGTTGGCACTGGCGCGCGCGTGGGCGCCGAAACCGCCCTTGGCTTTCCAGCCTTCGAAGCCATCCTGCAGCACTTTCACGTTGTCGTAGCCCAAGAGACGCAGGGCGAACACTGCCTGCGCGGATAGCGAGCCGGAGTTGCAGTACATCACCACCATGCGGTCTTTCGGCAGATCGCCACGCCGTGCCACCGCCTGCCGCCAGTCGATGTTGACGGCGCCGGGGATGTGCTCCTTGGCGTACTGCGCGGCGTCGCGCGCGTCGACGATGAAGATCTTGTTCCAGTCGGCGGCGGGAATCTGTTCCGGCCAGATCAGGCTGCTGCCGTATTCGGCGAAGTCCATATAGCCGGACAGCGCATCGACCACGACGGGGTTTTCGTCCGCACGGGCGGGCGCGGCCAGCAAGACGAGGCTGGCGCAGAGGGCGATCAGTGTTGTGTTCATGCGTGTTCCTTGGCCGGATTCAGGCGCGGATGGGTTTCCTCGCACGCCAGCAAAACAATGAGGCCCGAAACCAACATGGCGCCAGCGGTGAACCAGAAGCCCGCCTCGATGCCGCCGCCCGCTGCTGCCACCGCGCCCAGCAACAGCGCGCCGATGCCATAGCCCGTATCGCGCCAGAAGCGATAGATGCCGATGGCCGAACCGCGCCAGTTGGGGTGCGCGATGTCGGACACGACGGCGGACAGCGTGGGGTACAGCAGCGCCATGCCGAAGCCCATCACCGCGGCAGCGAACGACCACCACAGCTCGCCCTCGCCCAGCAGCACCAGCGCAACGCCCGCACCGCACAGCCACATGCCGGCGACGATGGGTTTCTTGCGGCCGACGCGATCCGACCAGTGGCCGGTGACGAACTGCGACAGCCCCCAGACGAAACCGTATACGCCGACCACCCAGCCGATGCCGGGAAGTGACAGCCCCCGCTGATGCAGGTAGACCGGGAAGAACACCCACACCAGCGCATCGACGAATTTTTCCACCAGTCCGGCCTGGCTGATCGCTGCCATGCGCGCATCGCGCCACGACATCAGGGTGAAGACTTCCCAGGTGCTGGGGGTGTCCGCGATGTTGGTCGGGTAGCGCGGCTTCGGACCGGTCGTCAAACCGGCGGCGTGCTTTTTGCCTTCGGCATGCGCCCACGGCAGGGTGTCTTTCACCCACAGCAGCGTCAGCAGACCCGCCAGGCCAATCACCACCAGACCGAACAGCATCAGCCCTTGGCGCGGGCCGTAGGCGGTGGCGAGATAGCCGGTGATGATGCCCGCCACCGCGACGCCGAAGTAGCCGGAAAATTCGTTGAGGCCGATGGTCAGACCGCGCTGGTTGGCAGTGGTGAGGTCGAGCTTGGAGGTCTGCGTCATCGACCAGGTCAGACCCTGGTTAATCCCGAGCAACACCGTCGCCGCCACGATCCAGTTCCACGAAGGCGCGTACATGATCATGAAAGGGATCGGCACCGCGGCCAGCCAGCCGATGAACAGCACCTTCTTGCGTCCCATGCGCTCGGACAGCCGCCCGGCGACGAAGTTGAGCGCGCCCTTGACGAAGCCAAAGGCGGTGACGAAAGCCATCAGCATCATGAACGATCCCTTGGCCACGCCGAACTCGGATTCGGCCAGCGCCGGCACCACGGTGCGGAACATGCCGATGGTGAGGCCGACGAAAAACACCTGCACCACCAGATGCGCGAACTGCGCGAGGTTGACGCGGATGCCGAACTGAAAATCCGGCAAGCCGGTACGAATTGTGGTCATTACAGCTGCACTCCAAATTTACGCAGAACGGGCAGCAGCGCCAGATACGCCCCCACCGTCAATCCCGCTGAAATGGCCAGCCCGAGCCAGAAATCCACGCCGTGCCGCAGCAAAAATGCGAACGCGACGAACAACAGCAGCGAGGGAATCACCAGCCAGAAAATCTGCCCGGACAAATCGGCGACGGCGGCATTGCTCGATCCTTCCAGATGCATCCAGATAAATGCCAGCACGGAAATCAGCGGCAAGGACGCGACCAGGGCGGCAAAGCCCGGCAGGCGCTTGGCCAGCTCGGACACCGCCAGAATGATCAGCGCCGAGACGACCAGCTTGATGGCGTAATAAAGCATGATCATTCAGCCCAGATTCGCCTGCACCATGCGATCCATTTCAGCCGGACGCGGCGGAATGGTCTCGGTCAGCGCGGCTACGAAACCCGCGCGATCCAGCGCCAGCATGGGATTCCAGCGTTTCTCGTAGCCGATGGTCGAAGTCGGCTTGCCCGACATGCCCGCGCCGCACGCGCTGCCCGAGGTGTGGCCTGGATACAGTTCAACCTCGGCGGGCAGTGCCAGCAACTTCTGGTGCACGCTGTCGTAAATCTGCCCCGCCATTTCAGTCTCCTTGCCCGCCAGATCGGGACGCCCGGCGCTGCCGACGAACAGGGTGTCGCCGGTAAGCACGAACCACGGGGTTTCAGTGCGGCGTTTGTCGGTCACCAAGAGGCAGATCGAGTCGGGCGTGTGGCCGGGAGTGTGCAGCACGTCGACCCAGACATTGCCGACCTCGATGCGCTGGCCATCCTTCAGCGGCTCGAACGCGTATTTCACGCGGCTGCCGTTGGATTCATGCAGGCAGTATTTCGCCCCGGTTTTTTCGGCGAGTGCGCGGCCACCGGAAAAGTGGTCGGCATGGACGTGGGTGTCGATGACGTGGGTGATTTTCACGTCCTGTTTGGCGGCTTCGTTGATGAACCAGTCCTCGTCGCCGAGCACCGGATCGATGGCGACGCCTGCATGGCAGGAACCGCAGCCGAAGAAGTAGGACAGGGTGGCGTCTTTGGCCAGCAATTGACGGAAAAACATGGGGGGCTCCTTGTTATGGGTGAACGGTGAACGGGAAGCGGGGAGCAGTGGTCGTCAGGGCGTGGCGAGTGGCAGCCCTGCCGCCTGCCATTCGGGTGTGCCATCGGCGATTTTTTGCGCGCGATAGCCGTGTTCTTTCAGCAGCGTCACTGCCTCGGCGGACATCATGCAAAACGGCCCGCGGCAGTAGGCGACGATGTCGCGGTCGACGGGCAGTTCCTTGATACGCTGGCGGATTTCCTCGAGCGGCATCGAGCGTGCAAACGGCAAATGGCCGCTGGCGTATTCGGCCGATGGGCGCACATCGATCACCACCACGTCGCCGCGCCTCGCCTTGTCCATCAGCGAGCGCCGCGTTTCAGCGTCGAGTTTTTCCGGCGCGGCAAAAATCTGCTCCATCGCCACTTTCAATTCGACCAGGTGTTCTTCCGCCACCGTGCGCAGGTTGACCCACAGCGCGCTGACGTCCTCGCCGGACAGGCGATAGGCGATGAAGCGGCCGTCGCGCTGCGCATCGACCAGTCGCGCGGCCTTCAGCACCTTGAGATGTGCGCTCGCCAGCTTGATGTCGATGCCGGCTTCGGCCGCCAGTGCATCCACGGTTTTCTCGCCCTGCGCCAGGATTTCCAGCAGCTCCAGCCGCTTGGGACTGGAAACCGCCTTGCCAATGCGCGCCACTTGTTCGTAGAGCAGGTCTTTGGTTTTACGTTTATTCATAAGCAAACATTCGCACGATTATTGGAATGTTGCAAGGGCCATTTTTACCAAATGTTCAACAGCACCAACTGGACTGACCCGACGCCCGCTGTTGGTGTTGCCGGTGCGGACGACTTCGCCGCAGCAGCTGACGACTACCTGACCGTGATCCAGTTCATTCACGACAACGCAGTTCGTTAATCAGCTCACCGGGTGGCTCGCCGCCCGGTGAAGCGAATGCAACAGGAGTGTTTCAAGATGCAGACTTACAGCAAATGGGCAACGGTTCTGTTATCGCTCAGGGGATCATGAACCGGGGTCATTCACTTCCGGTCATGCCTGTGCATGAACAAGGCCGGCTTGCTGGCGGAGTCTCTCCGCCAGCAAGCCGGCCTTCATTTGGTCTGCCTGAACCCATTCGGATCAAACAGGCTCACTGACGCCGGGCGGTAATCGTTCCAGTACCGTCAGATTCCAGAATCAATACACCGTTCGCGTCCAACCTGAAACGCCTGACCTGGCCCAGCAACTGCATGAACCGGCTTTAGCGGGTGCCCGACGCGGCTTCCACCCGGCGCAGCCTGTAAAGCGTGTCGCCCAGCGTCAGCCGCAACTTGCTGCCGATCTGCTCGGAGTTGATCAACTGGTCGCCACAGCGCCAGGCAAGTCTGCAAGTGGAATCCGCCGGGTTGCGATGGTCTCGGTTGACGCCACGTCGCGCAGCTCGACCACCGCGACGCTGTCTGGCGGCAGGGCAATCCGTTCGCGATATGCCAGCGTGCCCTTGATCGGCAGCACAGCCGACGACACAACGGGGTTTACCGCAGGCTCACTCGCACACCCGGCCAAAGATGCCACCGCCCAGACAGACAAAACAACCCACGTTGCAGCACGCTGCTTTGACCGCTCACACGCCGCGATAAATGCAACCGCTATCGTGCGTTTCCATCACCTTGATTTGCGACAAACCCGGCAGCACCGGTTTGAGCTGCTGCCACAGCCACACGGCCAGATTTTCGCTGGTGGGGTTGTCCAGCCCGGCGATATCGTTGAGGTAACGATGGTCGAGCGCAGCGTGAACCGACTGCCAGGCCGCCTCGATGTCGGCAAAGTCGAGCACCCAGCCGAGCGTGGGATCAACCTTGCCGCTGACGGTGAGCTCGACCGCGAACGAATGGCCATGCAGGCGTGAACAGGGATGGGAGGCGGGCAAGGCGGGCAAACGGCGCGCGCATTGCAAGTGAAATACTCGAAAGATGTCCATGCGCCATTCTCGCGCAAGTCATGGATGCTGGCTATGCAGCGTCGCGGTAGCTATCGGCGCGCCTTCGCAGCAGATACACTTCGAACCACTCTGCATTTCTTCGGAACAACCATGCTGGCTCAACGCTTGCCACTTGCCGCGCTCATGTTGCTCATCCTCGCTGCCTGCGCACAAGACAAGGGCTCCACGCTCAGCGCGCCCGAGGCCTATGCCCAAGCCCAGGCCGGCACGCTCACGCTGGTCGATATTCGCCATGCTGACGAATGGCGGCAGACCGGCGTGGTTCCCGGCGCACTCCGCGTCGACATGACCGAAACGCAGGGAGAAACAGGCTTCGCCCGCCAGGTGGACGCCGCATTGAACGGCAACAAGAACACACCGATCGGTCTGCTCAGCCTGGCCGGCAACCGCGGCGCCAACGCCCAGCGGGTGTTACGCGAAGCGGGATTCACCCACGTCTACAACATCAAGGAAGGCATGCTGGGTAGCGGTGCCGGCCCGGGCTGGATTGCGCGTGGGCTGCCCATGCAAGCCTGCCCGGATTGCTGACCGGCTTGCCGATCGCGTATATGCCATGACTGAAGACGACGGCTGGCATGGCGACAGACGATCGGAAATTCGATTTTTTTGCCGGAGTATTCATGTTGATGCAACGCCTTTCCCTTGCGGCAGCCGCCGCATTCATGCTGCTGTCGATCAATGCCTGTTCGCAGGACAGCGGCCCCGCTCTCGCCGCGCCCGATGCCTTTGCGCAGGCGCAAGCCGGCAAGCTCACGCTGATCGACATCCGCCGTCCGGAAGAATGGAAGCAGACTGGCGTGGCGAAGGACGCGCTGCAGATCAACATGGCGCAGGGTGACGCGAGCTTTGTAGCCCAGGTGGCGGCCCAGACAGGCGGCGACAAGAACGCGCCGATCGGCCTGATCTGCCGCACCGGCAACCGCACCACCAAGATGCAGCGGGTGTTGGCGGAGGCAGGCTTCACGCAGGTCTACAACATCAAGGAAGGCATGGCCGGCAGTGGCGCCGGGCCCGGCTGGATCGCGCGCGGCCTGCCGGTGGAGGCGTGCGAACGTTGCTGAACCGCCCCAAACCTGCCGCAAATTGACGGCTTCCCGGCAAGCACGAAGGCCTGGCGTTCGACAAGCAGAACAACCTGTACTTCATCGACGAGCGTAACGGCAGCCACATCTTCAAGTTCACCTCGGCAAACCCGCAGGCCGACAACGGCGACGACTTCTTCGCCGTAGGCCAGACCTTCGTGCTGCGCGTGGGCGATGGCACGGTCAAGGAAGCCACTGGCACCGCCACCTGGATTCCGCTGACCGACAACAATGGCGTTGCCCTGCCGGGCGCCGTGATCGTCACCGACCCCAACGGCCTGACCGCAATCGACGGCCGCGCCACGCCGAAGCTGCCCGCCTTCCTGGGCACCGGCTTCGACCGCCCCGAGGATCTGGAAATCAAGACCCTGAAGAACGGCAAGCAGATGCTGTTTGTGGCGACCACCACCAACCACAAGGTGTTCTCGATCGACCTGCGCAGCAACACAGTCAAGCTGTTCGCCAGCCGCGACACGCTGGACATGGCCACCGGCGCACCCGCCGGCACGCAATTCACCAACCCGGATAACCTGGCGATCGACGCCGATGGCAACATCTACCTCGTCGAAGACCAGCCGGGCGGCATCGAAGACATCTGGCTTGCCAAGGACGAGAATAACGACGGCGTGGCCGAAGCCATCGGCAAGTGGGCTAGCCTGTCGACCGTTGGCGCGGAAAGCACCGGCCTGTACTTCGACCCCTTCAAGCCCAATGTCGCCTACGTCAACGCGCAGCACCCCGACAGCAAGGTCGATCGCACCATCATGATCACCGCGCCGTGCCCGAAGATGGATGGCGATAACGGCCATCACTACGGTCATGACAAAGGCCACGACAAGGACTGAAACCTGATCTGATCCTGCTGTTCTGTTCGCCGTAGCCAGACCTGGCGACGGATAAAACAAAGCCCCGCACGCGTGCGGGGCTTTATCAATGGGGCATTGGGTTGGCATACCCGCCTCAAAAAGAGGCCTCACTCGCCCCACACAGGTGCACGGCGCGCTTGACGCCCTCCAATAGCACCAACATCACATTGATTAAAAACAGCTTTTCAATCTGGCACAGAGGCTGCTATTCAACAACATAGTATCAATACATGTACGCGACCATTTCAAATAATAAAGGTGCGCGAAGAGCGGAGGCCGGATGATGAAGATTGATTGCGGAACGTATCCGCTAACAGGCGGGTTCGACGAACTGCTGGAAGGACCGGGCAAACCGCGTAGTGGTGCCGAAGGCCTGTGCAACTACTTTGCCGAGATGCCGAGCGACGAACTAGAGGCTCGCCACCGCGCGGTGGATACCGCGATCATGGCATCGGGGATTACCTTCACGGTGTATTCCGAGGCCGGCAACATCGACCGCGCCTGGCCGTTCGACGTGGTGCCGCGCATCATCGAAAAAGCCGAATGGGACAGTGTCGAGGCCGGGCTGAAGCAGCGCCTGAAGGCGCTCAATCTGTTCATCGACGACATCTACCACGAGCAGAAAATCATCCAGGACGGCGTGTTCCCCGCCGAGGTGCTGGCCGATTCGAAAAACTTCCGCCAGGCCTGCGTCGGCGCCAATCCGCCGTTCGGCGTGTGGGCGCACATCTGCGGCACCGACCTCGTGCGCGATGGAACCGGCACGTTCTACGTGCTGGAGGACAATCTGCGCGTGCCCTCCGGCGTTTCGTACATGCTGGAAAACCGCCAGCTGATGAAGCGGCTGTTTCCCGAGCTTTTCACGCGCTACGACGTGCTGCCGGTCGACAGCTACACTGCGCAGCTGTACGACATGCTGGCCGCATTGTCGCCGCGCGATGGCGAGCGCCCGGAGATTGCCGTGCTCACCCCCGGCGTCTATAACTCCGCGTATTTCGAGCATTCCTATCTCGCGCAGCAAATGGGCGCATATCTGGTAGAAGGCTCTGACCTCGTGGTGCTCGACGACGACTGCGTCTACATGAAAACCATCGAGGGCCTGACCCGGCTCGACGTCATCTACCGCCGCGTCGACGACGACTTCATCGACCCCGAAGTGTTCCGCGCCGACTCCACGCTCGGCGCGCCCGGCCTGATGCGCGCCTGGAAAGCCGGCAAGGTCGGCATCGCCAACGCGCCCGGCTCCGGCGTGGCCGACGACAAGGTGGTGTATGCCTACGTGCCGCAGATGATCGAGTACTACCTGGGCGAAAAAGCCATCCTGCCCAACGTGCCGAGCTACCTGTGCATGAATCCGTCCGACTGCGAATACGTGCTGGCCAATCTCGACAAGCTGGTGGTCAAACCGGCCAACGAATCCGGCGGTTACGGCATGCTGATCGGGCCGAAATCAACCGCGGACGAACAGGCGACGTTCGCCAGACTGATCCGGGAAAACCCGCGCAACTACATGGCGCAGCCCACGCTGTCGCTGTCCACCGTGCCGACGCTGTGCGACGGCGCGATCGAACCGCGCCACGTCGATCTGCGGCCGTTCATCCTGCAATCAAAGGACATCAACGTCACCCGCGGGGGCCTCACCCGCGTGGCCTTGCGGCGCGGCTCGCTGGTGGTGAACTCGTCGCAGGGCGGCGGCAGCAAGGACACGTGGGTTGTGCAGGGGGTGATCTGATGCTGGCACGCGTAGCTGAAAACCTGTACTGGATGGCGCGCTACCTCGAACGTGCCGAAGACACCGCGCGTTTGATCAACGCCACCACCATGCTGCTGATGGACATGCCGCGCGGCGCCAGCTTCGGCTGGGAGGACCTGCTGAAAGTGGTGGGGCTGGACGAGGCGTTCCACGAACACTACGACGAAGCGAGCGAAACCGCCGTGATGAGTTTTCTCATCCAGGACGAGCGCAATCCGTCGTCAATCTTCGCCTGTGTGCGCCTCGCGCGCGAAAACACCCGCACCTTCCGCGAAGTGCTGCCGCGCGAATCGTGGGAATGGGTCAACGAACTCTATCTCTACACCAGCACCCATCTGACCAGCGCGCTCGACCGCCGCAAGCGTTTCGAGGTGTTGAACGAAATCATCCGCCGCCGTCAGGCGGTGGTCGGCCTGCTGTCCGGCACCATGAGCCGCGACGAGGGCTTCCAGTTCATGCGGCTGGGGCGCAACGTCGAACGCGCCGACATGACCTCACGCGTGCTCGACGTCAGTTACGCCATCAACCTGCCGTATCAGCACAGCCAGGCTGTTTTAAATTTAAATCAGGCCGACCTCATCTGGATGAGCGTGCTGCACGCGCTGTCGGCGCACCAGATGTACCGCCGCCACGTCGGCGTGCATGCGCGCGGTCACAAGGTGCTGGCGTTTCTGCTCAACGATCCGCTGTTCCCGCGCAGCGTGCGGCACTGCCTGCACGAGATCCAGTTCGCCCTCGGTGAACTGCCGGGCGCCGAGCCGATGCGCCGGTTACAGGGCATGCTCGACCTGGTCGACCGCGCCGATTACCGCGCACTGGCGACCAACGGGCTGCACGCATTCTGCGACGACATCCAGGCGCGGCTGGCCGATCTCAACGCAGTGATCAGCCAGACCTATTTCCGCGCGGCGCATCCGCAAAAAATGACCCAGTCGCTGTTCAGCCTGGTTTGAATCCATGACCGCTTCGCTCAGCTTTACCCGTACCGGCGACAAACAAAACTCGCCGGCATTCGAGGACTATCTCGGCCGGTTGCTGGAGGAACGCGACCGCATCGGGCTGACCGACTGCATCCGCCAGATCGACGCGCTGATGATTACCGTCGAGCCCGCGCATTCGCTCGCCTACGTCGCCGAGCTGTGCGTGATGACGCCCTACCATTACCTTGTCACGCTGGAAACCGAGACGCACTTCACCCACATCCTGCGCATCGACATGCACGCGCCCGACATTCTGGTGCGCGAGGTGAAAGACCCCAATGTGCGCGGCATTTTCCGCAGCTTGAACGAGGTCTATCCCATCGGTGCGGTGAAGCCCAACTCACGCTACATGGGCGAAGTACTGCGCGTCACCGATGCCCACGCGGTGGTCGACATGCAGAAGGCGCGCGACATCCGTTTTTTCAACCAGGAGCAGATCCGCAAGCTGGAACTGCCGGGCAACATGGCGGTTGTCAAACCCAGTCCCTACACCCACAACATCGTCGCCTACTGCGAGCGTCCAGAATCCGACATCCGTATCTATGCGCTCGGCTGGAGCAGCATCCGCGACGACATGCAGGCCGCTTACGAAGCTGCCAAGGCCACGCAAAAGCGGCTCGGCATCGACGAACTGCTGCTGCCGATCGACCATCTCGCCACCCGTATCTACAGCCAGAACCGCGAAGCCGCGATCCTCGAATACCTCACCCTGTCGAGCTATTACTTCTGGGGCGCCTACGACATCGCCGACCAGAACTCCTCGACCAACGTCACCAAGAGCGTGCATTACGCCAACGAACTCGAATGCCCGGCCAAGGTATTCACTGCCGCCAACCATCCGTATTTCATGAACCACCTGCTCACCGAATCGCCGACCGAAGCCTTCGTGCGCAACTTTGGTCCAAGGTTGCATCACATCGCGGTGGCGGTAAAAGACGGCGAAACGTCGGCGCTCGCCAACATCGACTACGTCGTCAATTCGCTGCGCGACTGCGGGCAGAAGTTTCTGCTCGACGTCATCGGTTCAAAGGAAGAAGGCCTCAAACAGATTTTCTCCAGCGCCTCCGAGTACTCCTCGCTGATCGTCGAATACGTCCAGCGCTTCGGCGGCTTCCAGGGATTTTTCACCAAGGACAACGTCGCCGAACTGACCCACGCCGCTGGCGTGGAAGAATCCCTTAAAGCCTTGCAGGAAGCCGCGCAAGCCTGATCCAGATCATCTGAATTTTTATGCGCTGAAAGACTCAAGCTGGTGTGCTTGCTGCCGATTAATCAGTAGTTAATTAAATACTCATAAAGAGAGATAAACGATGGATCGCGAAACCCTGAACGAGATGGTGAAACTGAAATTCGCGGCGCGCAAAGCCGACGGAATAGAAATCGACCTGGTGAAGCTGGCAGCCGACGCGGACTACGCCAACGAGATCCTCAGCGCCGTCGAAAACCTGCCCGACGAATCGCTGGTGTTGCTGGCGATGACCCTGCGCGACAAGTTCGGCCTGCTGGCGACCAAGCCCCTGGCATCGCCCAGCGAACCCGCTCGTGCCAAGAAAGAAATCGAATCGCCAGCAGCCCAACGCTACACGTACGGCACGCGCAGCTAGGATGTCTGAATGACACCTGTAACCCCGCTGCAGAAGTGCAGATGGTTGGCAGCGTACGTCAGCCGGTCATTGTGTTCCGTGAGCATCTGAAATGCAGCGCTCATCGAAATTTTGGCGCACAAAATCATTAGTTTGCGCCCTTCCCTTTTAAAAGACGCGAGGGTCTATTTGTTGATGCCTTTATCAGGAAAGCCGATCGGTGTGTCGCTCGACAGGGCTTCCGGGCAGCGCCAGGGCAGCACGTAGCCTTGGGCGGGGTCATTTAAGGCCTCAATGGCCAGCTTGGGCGCCTCGGACTTGATGGTGCCAAAGATGGTGGCGAAGGAAACATCCGCCGCATCGCGCCCGGTGCCAATGCGTACGAAACCCATCGGTATCGCCATGCCAGTGGGGTCGAACCGGGTCGGCGCCGTAATCGATGCCGGAACAAAAGCGCGCCGGGATATTCAGTGCGCGGCACAAGGCAATCATCAAATGCGCAAAATCACGACAGACTCCGGTCTGTTGCTGGTAGGTGTCGATGGCGGAGGTAGTGAATTCGCTGCTGCCGGCGTTGAAATGGGTGCGGTCTTGCACCCATTTGCGGATGCCTTCGACCCGCTGGTAACCCGGGGGCAAATGACCAAAGGTCTGATTGGCCAGTTGTTGCAGCTTGTCCGATTCGCAATAGCGGCTGGGGTACAGATAGGGCAGAACTTCCGTGGGCAATTCGGCAATCGGCATTTCACCGATTTTTTCCGGCTGGCCGACATGGTGGCGGATGTCAACTTCCGCCTGATAGATGATTTTCAGGGGGCCGGGGTTGGCTCGTAACCGTATCAACCGATGGTGGAGTAGCGGGTCGGCGTGAATGGTCAACGCCAGTGGCTGGCTGACCGTCAGCGACTCAGTCAGCACGGACTGATGGGCAGTTGGCGCGGCGTGGATATTGAAAATGAAATCAGCAGGCTGACCAATGACTTCGTAGCTGAGCTGGATGGAAAACTGTAGTCGAATCATGTCATCAGAGAATCAAAGGAAGCTGTTGAAAACACGTGAACCGGAAGCTGCTGCCAGACCAAACACTCTGCTGCGGGCTAGTACGTTTTATACGGCAGGAATTTTCCGTTCAGCACGATCTTGACGCGATCGCCCTTGGGGTCGGGCTCGCGCTGGATGTCCATCGAAAAATCGATCGCGCTCATGATGCCGTCGCCGAATTCTTCGTGGATCAGCTCCTTGATGCTGGTGCCGTACACCGAGATGAGTTCGTAAAAGCGGTAGATGAGCGGATCGGTCGGTACGGCGGTGGGCAACGCCCCCTTGTACGGCACCACCTGCAGCCAGGCCACCGCGGCTTCCGGCAGATCGAGCAGCGCGCCGACTTTCGCGGCTTCGTCGCGGCTCAACGTCATCTGCCCCAGCATCGCTGCAGTCGTCCATTCCTTGCTGTGGCCAACCGCGGCGGCAATGTCTGCCCACTTCAGGCCTTTTTTCAGCTTGGCTTCGATGATCATTTCGGTTACGTCGAGTCGGTTCATGCGGATTCCTTTCAGTAAAAATGGGGTGACTGATTACATGTGCAGGGTGTCGATTTCGCTGTAGGCATTCTTCAGCCACAGCTTGACGCGCTGCCGCTCGAGGATGCCGAGCACGTGTTCGTCGCTGCGCTGGGTGGCCGACCAGAAGCTGCTGCTGTGGCCGTCGATCTTGATCATGGCGGCTTCGTGCAGGCGCTTGATGTTGATGACGCGCGCCTGCAGGTCGAGCGCGCGCTGCTTTTCGCCGGACGCTTCGAGCAGGTCGAAGTTGTCGCCGCGGATGTGGTTTTGCACCAGCACGTAATTGAGGCGCGAGCCGAAGCGGTCGAGCAGCTTCTTCAGCAAGTCGACCGAGTCGCGGCCCGAGTCCATGACGTGCCAGTAGCTCAGCACCATGCCCATTTCCCCCGCCAGTTCCAGCACGCCGGAATCATCCATCCATTGCGTCAGTGCGTCCTGGGTTTGCGCGGCGAGATCGACCAGGATGCAGCGCTCCGGTTCGGCGACAGCGGCTTCGATAATGGCGTCGAGGCTTTCATATCGGTCGACCACGACAGGCGAAGCGTAGCCGGCGTAAAAGCGCATCAATGCGCCGTGCGAACGGTCGGTGTCGAAACCAAGAAGGGGCTGTTCGTGGTCGATCAGGTATTGCGCGAGCAGACGCGCTACCAGCGACTTGCCGACCCCGCCTTTTTCGCCGCCGATGAAGTGGATGTGTGCCATATGAGCGTTAGGATTGAGGAGTCAGGGGTGAGGCGTGATTGTTAGCGCCGACGCAGGTCGAGCGTGTGCGGGAATTCGCCTGCGGGTTCTGCGGCGGGCGGCGCCATCGGCCCGGGCGGCGTGCCGCCGGGAAAGAAGCGCGCGAGCGGCGCGATCCACGGCGGCGGGG
>JAAPAA010000118.1 GCA_012274165.1 Thiobacillaceae bacterium | reverse complement strand
CTTTTCCTCACTCAAAAATAGTGTTGCGTCCCTACGATGTTGCTGACTTATTGAATAGAGATGTGATAGCGGATTTTCTTAGCGTGCTCGGGGTTACGTACGAGCCTCAGATAGTTCGAGATCGACCTAACAAGCGGCTATCTCCTGAGGTGCAAGTATTCCTTGCCTCGATCAATGAGCACATTGATGCAAACACGCGATTCTCGATAGTGAGGCAACTTGAGGCGATGGACTTGAATTCACCGGGAACATTCATCCACCCGGATGTCATCAACGAATTTGCGACCTCTTTTTCCTCGAGCAACAGCAGAGTTGCATTGAAATATTTAAATAGAGAGGAGCTTTTTATAACGCCACTCGCTAAATTGCGAGTTCTGGACATTTCTGTCCCTGCCATTAAGGCGCTAACTCTCAGCACATGCGCGGCAAGACTTATAACTTCTCTCGCTGACCGACTAAGGCGTGTTAACGTTAACTCTAGTAGTCATGTTTGAAAGGCGTCATCCGTACGGCGGCAGACATGCTGCAGCTGATCTCAAGATGATCAACGGTACAACCCAACAGGCAAAACATCAGCGATTAGCTGAGCTAGCGGAAAACCTGGGCGTGCGTGCAGCACTTTGCAACGCCAGCCTGGGCGCAGCATTTCGAGTGCGTCGAAGCCCTGTTGCAGCGGCTGCGATGAAGTCCGGATTACACCGGTCGACCGAATAGCGCGTCCAGCTGAGCGAGCAATTGATTGCCGGAGACGTCCCTGATCCCGATGCGAGGAAGGAGCATTGGGTTCGCGGCGATCGGGGCAGGTCCGGAGGAAGTGGTTACGGCGCACTCGAAACCCGACGCCTGAAGGATCCCAACCGTCGCGGGTGAATACTCGCCGTGGGGATAGGCAAACGCAGTGACGGGTTTGCCAATGATTTGCTGCAAACAAATCTGGCTGTCCCGGATTTGCCTCGACTGCTCGTCAAATGAGTGAGCGCTAAGCGGCAGGTGATGGACCGTGTGAGCCCCGATTGTTACCAGCGCATCCTCGGCCATGCTGCTGATTTCCGAGGAGCTCATCGTCCTGCGGGTGGAGGGCTGTTCTGCTCCCCGACCAGCCCAGTCAGCGACTTTGTCGATGGCGATCTCCCGCAAGTCATGTGCGAGCGGCCACAAGGCCTTCCAAACGTCGTGGAAGAATCGCAACCTTGTTCCCGGAGCAGCGCGCCATGCGGCGGTATCTCGCTCGCGCTGCAATTGCCCAATGGTCAAGCTGCTGGCGTCTTCCAGAGCCCAGGTCAAATCGCCCGCCGGAAGGTCGAGCGTCAATTTGTCGGGCAATTGGCCCGGTGTGAGCAAGATGCTTTCCAAGCGGTCCCACCAGAACTCACGACGGGTATCGATGTTGTGGGTGGTGATGAACACCGTGGCGGGCACCTGATATTGACGCAGCAGCGGCAGGGCCACCTCGAAATTGTCCACGTAGCCGTCATCGAATGTGACGACGATGGGACGCTCGGGCAGAACGCCATCTTTCTGGCCGCGGGCGAAATCAGCCAGCGACATCGGCGTGCCGAACTGCTTGATGGCCTGCAACTGCGCGGCAAAATTTTCAGGCGACACGCACATCCACCACGGATCGATCCCGGCGCGGGCGACGCGGTGGTACATCAGGATGAGGGCGCGAGGTTTCATCGACTTGCGCGAGAAACCCGGTCCTTCAGGGCCGGGAGGGATAGCGCGCTCACAAACCGGACGCCGGTCTCGGGAATTCCATGTGCCACAAAGAGCCGTGCGATGCGGCGACGGAAGTCAATCACATCCAGCAGGCTCTTGAGCTCGGGAGGTTTTCGCGTCGTTGAAGTCATGTGGTAGTGGCGATAGACATACACGATGTGTTCTATCAGTGCCACCTTGGCGGCCTTGAGGATGGCGGTGCGGAACGAAGCAATTGATACCGCCGCCGAATCCTACGTTTCCTTTCTCGATGCGCTGGGCCGACTCCTCGATTGAAAGGAAACGCGACGATCTTGATTCTGTCATCGCGACGCTGCAAGTCTTCAAGTATCGCCAGCGATTCGTCCGTGGAGCCGTCATCGACGCAAATGAGTTCGATGTCGCCCCAAGTCTGTTCCAAAGCGGAGGAAACGCTGGCGCGCAGGAACTCCGCCGAGTTGTAGACAGGCATGACGACGCTGACCAGCGCTCGCCCGTCAGCCCTCATGCGCGCCATCCTGCTGCGGTCCGCCGATCATCGAAAGCTCGCGGCTTTGGCGCCGCAACGCGAACACCTCCTCCGCCAACGCCCGCTTTTCCAGCAGCAGCCGCTGGACGTACCACATGTCCTTCGGCAGCAGTGGATTGATCACACCCATCGCTCCGTACCGGGTGCGCAGCACCTCGACCTCAGGATCGAGCGTCAAGGCTTCTCCGATCATCACATCCTCGAAGAGATTGCCAGCGAAGGTGTCTTCAATCTTCGCCGCGGCGATTTCGACGGCGCGGTGGCTGAGGAAGTAGCCGCCACCTGTCGCCCATTCACAGACATAGGGGCGCGCGTACGGCACTTCGTAGGCCTTGTCGGCGCACTTTCCGACGTGCCAGGTCCGGCAAATGTCAATGTCAATGTCAAGAATCGGCGGCTTGCTGAATTCGCCAATGTAGTCGGCTTCTTTCTTGTCAAAAGCAATGAAGCGTTCCAGGTCCAGATAAGTGTCGTCATCCGTCTTGAACAGATAGTCGAAATCGAAATGGCGCAAGGAATAGTTGAGGAGCGCACGAATCTTTCTAGGAAGCATTTCGTACGATTCGGGGCAATCCAGGTACAGGCGGTCGCCCTCGATACCTTCCGGCTGGCCAGGACGGCCATGGACGAATAGCACCCGGTAGTTGGAGGGCGCCAGCTTGAGCCAGGATTTCCTGATGCCAGCGGCCCGGTGTTCGTACTTGTCGCAGGTCAGGACCGCGATCAGCAGCTTGACGCCGCCAGGATCGACGAAGCGGGGTTCGGAAGCTTCGATGACAGGGGAAGGCGGCTGGATCAATGCTGCAACTCCAATCTTGCCAAGGTTTCTCTATGACACCGCGCCAAAAATTCGTGCAGTTTCGGGGAGCTGCACAACGACATTCCGAAATGAAGCAATCTGCGCAGCGAACATCTCGCAGAAGATCACTTTCAACGTGATTAAATCCGCTACCATCACAGAAGAAGAACAACGAGTCATACCATGGGTCGTTGAATGCCAGAATCGGTGTAAATTGCGGAGCCGCCAAGCGGGCCGGCCCGCTTCTGGTCGGATTCATTCTAAGGCGAACAGGGGAGCTTCTTCTTGGGTGCGAGACCGGCTTACGTCAATGATCACTGACCATCCGCAGTTCGTGGGTCCGGCATTCGATGGGCCTGTCTACGCCCACGGCTTTTCCCGGCGCAAGAGGGCTTATGTGCGTCAATTCGCGGCGCCAGGAGACGTGCGGTTCGTCGACCGCGGCGCCAGCGTGCCCGCGGGAGCGCGCCTGCTGCTCTGGGGCAGCGGGGCGCCGCCTGAGGGAACACCCGCGACCGCACGTATCGTGCGCCTGGAAGACGGCTTCCTGCGGTCGGTCGGACTGGGCGCCGACCTGACGCGCCCGATCTCCTGGGTGATGGATGAGCAGGGCATTTACTACGACGCCCGCCGGCCGAGCATGCTGGAGGCGATGTTGCAGCAGGTGCGCTTTGGCGCCGAAGAACTGGCACGAGCGGCGGCGCTGAGAGAGCGGATCGTTGGCGCGGGGCTGACGAAGTACAACCTGGCGCCGCGCACCTGGCGTCGCCCCGCCGGCGACCGGCCGGTGGTGCTGGTGGCCGGCCAAGTCGAATCCGACGCGTCGATTCAGTGCGCCACGCCCGGCATTCGCACCAACCTCGCGCTGCTCAGGGCCGTGCGCGAAGCCAGGCCTGAGGCTTGGCTGGTGTACAAGCCTCACCCCGACGTGGTGGCCGGGCTGCGCGCGCAGGGTGCGGGCGAGGCGCAGGCCCGCGAGCATTGCAACGAGTTGGTACTCGAAGGCTCCATGCATGACCTGGTGCTGCAATCCGACGAATTGCACGTGCTGACTTCGCTAGCCGGCTTCGAGGCGCTGCTGCGGCGCAAGTCAGTCGTGTGCTGGGGCCAGCCGTTTTATGCGGGGTGGGGTCTCACCCAAGACCAGCATCCGAATCCCCGCCGCACGCGCCGGCTGGAATTGGACGAGCTGGTGGCCGGTGCGTTGCTGCGCTACCCAGTCTATGTCAGCCGAGCCACTGGCCAGCGTTGCACCCCCGAGCAGGCATTGGACGAGTTGCTGCTCTGGCGCGCCGCCCGGCCCTCGCGAGACCCGTGGTGGCGACGGTTGGTTCGCCCATTCCTGGCCAGGCCGTGACGACCACGATCAAACCTGGCCACGCGATTCGCCCGGCCCGCGGGCCGATACCGGTATCGCGTCCTCGGCTTCCGAGCGCCGGCAAGCTGTTACCTTACCTCGAGCGCATTGACCAGACCCGAATCTATTCGAACTGGGGTCCGCTGGTCGAGGAACTGAGCGCGCGGCTGTGCGCCAGATTTTCCGTGCCGCCGGAAAGTGTGGTTTGCGCCAATTCCGGCACGTCGGCGCTGGTGGCCGCGATCCTCGCCACGGCCGGTCGGGCGACCAAGGAACGGCCGCTGGCCATCGTGCCGGACTTCACGTTCACCGCGACCGGCCTGGCCGCGCAGCTGTGCGGCTACGAACCCGTTTTGGCCAGTTGCCGCGCTAGTGGCTGGACTTTTCTTGCCGAGGACCTGCTCGCAGAACCGAACCTGCTCGAGCGCGTCGGCGTGGTCCTGCCGGTGGCGCCATTCGGCCGGCTTGTGCGGCAGATGCCGTGGCAGTCTTTTGAGCGCCGTACCGGTATTCCGATAGTGATTGACGGTGCCGCGTGCTTCGACCTGCTGACAGATTGTCCGGCTGTCGCCTTGGGCACAATTCCGCTGGCGCTGAGCTTTCATGCGACCAAATCCTTTGGATCGGGAGAAGGAGGCTGCGTCATCACCACGGGCACCCCGCTTGCGCATCGGGTCTTGCAATGCCTCAACTTTGGATTCGAGGGCAGCAGAAACACGAAAGTTGCGAGCATCAACGGAAAAATGCCGGAGTACACCGCCGCAGTCGCTTTGGCCGAGCTTGACGACTGGGACCGCAAACACGCCAGGTTGCTGCGCGTATTCAAGGTTTACCAGGCCGAATTCAAGGCTGCAGGCATCGAAAACCGCCTGTGGGGACCGCCGGCCATCAGTTGCACGTATGTCCTGCTTCAATGCAAATCATCCCGCCAAGCCGACAATCTCAGGGCAGCATTGGTTGAAGACGGCATCGATTCGAGGTCTTGGTACGGAGATGGGCTCAGCGGCCATGACGTCTTCATGAATGCACCGCGCATCAAAGTCCAGGTTCAAGCATCGCTGAAGCCGCGAACCTTGATCGGTCTGCCCAATGCGCCGGACCTGCGAGTTCACGAAGT
>JAAPAA010000117.1 GCA_012274165.1 Thiobacillaceae bacterium | reverse complement strand
GCCATCCACCACCACCCACACGGGAGTCCAGTATTGGCGTGCCGCCCGCACGGTTTCATAAACTTTGGCGCCGGGGTTATAGCTGGGGATCAGGACCAGATGCGTGGCCGAGGCAGCCATCATCGCGGCGAGCGGGAAATCAGTTCCGGCGTGCCGCCAGCTTCCTTCGGCAGGGAATTGGCCGGGTAAACTGCCGAGCCCTGTACCAGCTCATGCGCAAAGTAGTGCTCCAGTTCAGCCATGAAACGCCGGGCATGCTGCGGCGGGTCAAAGCGTTTGCCCAGGCGCACCCGAAAATGCATCGGCATCGGCGGTTTGCGGAACAGCGGCCAGCCTTTGCTCAGATATGCCGAGTCGGTTTCGATCAGTACCGTCTGCACCGGCATCTGTGCATGATGCGCGATCAGGCCGAGACTTCCCTTCAGCGGATTGACCGGGTGCGAAGTGGTACGGGTACCTTCCGGGAAAAACAGCAGATGGCTGCCACAGGCGAAATCCTGGGTTGCCAGCGATACCATGCGCCGCACCGGTTCATTGCGGATATAGCGCGCCAGCCGGCCGCCAGCACCGAGAAAAATATTGTTCATCAGATCGGCTTTAAGCACGCAGGCGACATTCGGCAGGCGCGAAATCACCATCACGGCATCCAGCATGCATGGATGATTGGGCGCAATGATGAGCGATGATTCGCCGCGCAGGACATCCAGCGCCTTCAGGTCAAAGCTGCACCGGCGCGACAGGCTAAGACTGGCGAGGTAAAACCGAAATACCGCCATGATTACGTAACGTCCCAGCGCCCGTCCGCGGCGCTCGGGCAGCAGTGGGTACATAACGATCGCAATCGGTGTCCAGGCCAGGCACAGTACCCCCAGCCAGGCCAGGCCGAGATACAGCACCAGGCGATCATAGCCGTCGAGCAACACACGAAAAGCGGCACGCATCATCAGTTCGCCGCACCGATTTCATCCACGGCGCGGATGTTGTGCCTGCGCGCCTGCCATGCCTTCAATGTGCGCCTGAAATTGAGCAAGCTTGCAGCGTAGTACAGTCCTTTGAACAGCAGCAAGGGGCCACGGATCGGGGTTTTACCAAACACGTCACCGGCCAGCACCGACAGCAGCGCCTCCTTTACCCGAAAGATATTGCGCGGTTCCATGAACATATTGCGCATGGTGGGGTTGGTAACCCGATATATAAACCAGGAAAACGCTTTCGGGCCAAGCCGCATGGTGCAGTCAAATTGTTTCAGTGCAGCGGCCGCCCGCTGCGGCTGGCGCAAACAGGTGTCCACCGTGTCGGCCCCGACAAAGGCGCTGTGCATGGCCAGCATCACGCCGGAAGAAAACACCGGGTCGATAAACGTGTAGGCATCGCCCAGCAGCAGATAATTGCTGCCGTGGGTGCGGTCACAGACGTAGGAATAATTGCCGGTGGCTTCAACCGGCGAGGCCAGTTGCGCCTGTTTCAGCCGCTCGCGCAACGGCGCGCATAATGCGATGGTCTCGTGCAAAAACTGATCGAGCGGTCTTTTGTTGCGTGTTTTCATGTAATACGGCCAGATCACCGCGCCGACGCTCGCCGTGCCGCCGGCAAGCGGGATCAACCAGAACCAGCCATGTTCGAACCAGAAGATGGTGATATTGCCTGCGGCCCTGCCCGGGCTGCGCTCGGCCCCCGAAAAATGGGCGTAGATGGCGGCACTGTTGTGCTTCCTGTTGCGCCGCTTGGCTTTGAAGCGATTGCCGAGAAAGGTGTCGCGGCCCGAAGCATCCAGCACAAAACGTGCATGCACTGTTTCGATACTGCCGTCATCGTGGCGGGCCTGCGCCAGCGCGCCGGTATTGCCGGGTAGAAAATCCACCTCCCGTACCTGACAGCCTTCCACTACGCGGGCGTTCTTGCGGCTGGCGTTGCGGATCAAGATCTCGTCGAACTCGGCACGGCGTACCTGGTAGGCCATGGGCATAGATTTGTCCATGGCGTCGGCAAATTCGAACGACTGTTTGTGCTCATGCCAGGGCGAAACAAATTCTGCGCCCCATTTTTCGATGCCGATCGCCTTGACCGCTTCCGCCACGCCGAGCCTTTCCAGAAGCGGCAGATTGGCGGGGAGCAGCGATTCACCGATGTGAAAACGCGGATGATGCGCCTTTTCCAGCAGAATAACGCGGTAGCCGCGCCCGGCCAGCAACGCAGCCGCTGTCGAACCTGCGGGACCACCACCGATGACCAGTACGTCGCAGGCAGACGTAGCGGCGGCGGATGCGGTGGTGGGAGCGTTCATCGCTTATTCCGGCTGGTTGCTCATCCGCAGAATTGTATCGCAATCCACCGCTTGCCCCGTCCACGCCATCTGCTGCACCGGCTCGGTCCGACCACGAGGATGGGCGCGATAGGGCTTGCCCCGCTTTGGTGCTTGGAATAGATTGCGCAGTAATTCGCCGCCAAATCGGCTCAATTCCTACTCGGAACGCTTGCCTCGGCTGGTAGGAAAGGGCAAGCCCGAGCATAAGGCCCGTTATGCACATTGCGCAACTTCATCCGCGCCTGCGTCCGCTGCCCCGGTCGGCGAACCGGGATCGTCGCCGGATTGAATTTCCTGTCATATCGTTCGGCGCGAAGCAGAACACATGCAACTGGCCGATCGCCTGGCTGATTTTCGCCATTACCCTCATGTTGAGCGCTGTCGCCCCCGGCGCCCGGGCCGGGCAGCTACCCTTGTGGGAAATCGGTGCAGGCGCCGCAGCGCTAAGCTTCCCTGATTACCGCGGCTCGAACGAGCGCCAATCCTGGCTGCTGCCGGTCCCCTACATCGTTTATCGCGGCGAATTTTTGCAGGCGGACGAGCGCCGGACGCGGGGCTTGTTCTACCACACGGACCGGCTTGAGATCGACGTCAGCATCAACGGCTCGGTGCCGGTGGATAGCGGCAAAAACGACGCCCGGCGCGGCATGCCCAATCTCGATGCGACCCTGGAGATCGGGCCCGGGCTGAACCTCAAGCTGATGGAATCCGGCGATCGCAGGACGCGCATGGAGTTGCGCCTGCCGGTTAGGGGCGTGTTCGCCTCCGATTTTTCCCATGTCCGGCAGGTGGGTTGGGTGTTCCAACCACAGGTCAACGTCGACGTCCGGGATCCGCTGGGAAACGCAGGCTGGAAGCTCGGGCTGCTCGCGGGGCCGGTCTATTCCGATCGACGCTATAACCGCTACTTCTATGCCGTGGAGCCGGCCTTCGCCACGGCGGCGCGTCCGGCCTACGCCGCCGGCGGCGGCTATGGCGGTGTCCAGGTGATCGCCGCGCTAAGCAAGCGCTACCCTGGATTCTGGGTCGGCGCCTTCGTCAAGTTGGATTCCCTGCACGGCGCGGCATTCGCGCACAGCCCACTGGTCACGGACCAGCAGGGCGTAGCGGCGGGATTTTCCATCGCATGGATACTCGGCCAGTCGAAAACCACGGTCGAAGTGCCGCGGTAGCAACATCGTCAGACCATGAGCGCTTCGCGTGGCGTGCAGAAACCGCTTACTTGCGTTCGATTTCTATGTTTTCTTTGTTGCCGCTGTTGGAGACCGCGATCATGATGCCCAAGCCGATCGTGATCACGACACCGATCAGGGTCCATGTTGTGCCGATTCTGTCAAGGAGACCCAGTTTCCACAGCGCAGCCAGAAGGCCGCCAACGAAGATGACAAAGCCAACCAGATACATGCCTGCCCATTTCATAACCAAGCTCCTGATGACATCGGATCCTCAAATGCCGCAGTGGACCGATAGGAAAATCCACTTGCAAGCTTGTTGCGCTGTTCTGGG
>JAAPAA010000116.1 GCA_012274165.1 Thiobacillaceae bacterium | reverse complement strand
GCGCTTTGCAACTTTGGACCGAAACAAGTCGGGAATCAAAGCGAACCAAGACCGGGCCGGAGTCAGTGAGACCCGACGCACGCCGACACCCAGCCTGCGCTTGTCGGTACTGACGGGATTGATGTCGCACGGGCGGATACCGGCTGGCCCCTGAAGCGTGACACGCACACGGTCAGTGAACGCGCTGAGAATATGTCCGGGCACGCTGGCCTCTAGCAGAACCAGACCGTCATCGGCCTCAAGGTGGGTCTTCACGGGCGTGCCGTTCACCAGCAAGAGGATCTCCCTGGCGGCGTCGGGCTTGAGCATATGGACTATTTCGACTCGCAGGATGTGATCGCCCGTCCCAACAGGCCGGAAGTCAAGCCAGGACTCGGCTTCCAGGCCGGTCCAGGCGAATGACTGCTGGCCATCGTTCTCACGAAGATGCCAGCCCTTACCAGGTATGGGTCGGTCAAACTCGTACCGGCTTCCTTCTGGCAGGCCAGCAACCCAATCGGCATCAGGCTCGGCAGTGGGCGGCTCGACCAGACGATTGAATCCCATGTTGTCGTTCCCGCGTACAAGAACACCGGGAAAGGGTTCCGTTACCCTGACCATCGGCACCGTTACTCGAATGGCCAGGCCCAAGCGGCGCTCGTGGGAGCGGTTCGGGTTGGAATGGTGCAATACGCGTTCGTTGAAAAGAAAGAACTGCCCAGGCTTCAGCGCCATCACCACCTTGCGCGACGGATCGACATATGCGGGGTCGGAGGCCACGCCGCCGAAACGCAAGCTCAGGTTGGCATCGGTGTCGAGCGTCGCTGGAATAATCTTTCGATGGGAGCCAGGGATAAGTTCGACGCAGCCGTTTTCTACCGTGGCCGGCGTGATCGCCAGCCAGGCCGAAATATTCAACACGGGCTCCATGTTCCAGTTGTAGTGGTCCTGATGCCAGGGATATTCCTCCATCTGCTCGGGGGTGGCGGGTGGTTTGTCGAAGAGGTTTGAGTTCCAGAGGATAAGGTCGGGACCATGAATCGAGGCCATGCGATCGATGATGGCCGGCGCACAGCACAGGTCGTACACGGTGCGGCTATCAAGGTGGCGACTTCGCAAACCAAATGGGCAATACTGCGTCGGTGTGGGTAGCACCTGCTGGTAGACGATGGCTTTGACGCGCTCCATCTCGTCAGGCTCGAAGGCGGTGAACGGGCCGACGTAGCCATGCTTGTGAAAGGTTTCGATCTCGTCAGGTGAGAGAGGCGAGAGCTTCATGCCCGATGAGGTGGCGGTTGCAGCCTTCACGGCCATGAATGACCGTTCGTCGACGTGACCCGGTGGGGCGGGCGCGCCATCAACGATGGCTTTGAGCTGGCGATACATCCCTTGACCGGCTTTCGCCTGCCGACGTGCGGCCTGCAGCAAGCCTTGGCGCACCTCATCTGCCTGCGTCCAGGCTGTGGCTATTGCGTGATTCAATGCCTGTTCGGTGTCCGGGCGGTCCAGGGCCACCAGATGGCAGCCAGTGCCGAATCGGGCCTGCAGGCCTGCCATCTTGGCGCGGTAGTGTGAAGACGCCGTTAGGGCGACTACCGATACGCCCTGCGAAAGCGCGAAAACCGCTGCATGGTAGCTGCCTGCCAAAACCACGCGGCAGGTCGCTACCTGGTGAATGATGTCGTCCGGACTGCGCAGGACACTTCCCCTCATGTACTGAGCTACACCAGCCAGGAGACGGTCGATGGCGTCGAGGTCGGACGGACCCTGCATCGAAATAGGCACTGGAACGATCGATCCCGGGAACTGTCTTGCGCCGCGCAGCAGTCCCGCGCGTATACGCGCCACAGTGGTGAAGTCGACGCCAGCGTAATCGGCAATGCGCAGGCTCACGCCAAAATTCTGGCCCGGATGGAAGGCGCGCAATCGCAGGGCGAGATCGATCGCTTCATCGCCAGTCGACACAATGCGCAAAGGCGACACGCCATGCGAGAGCAGCACATTGGGACTTTGGCGATCTTCACGGCAAGCGATCAGGTCCAGGCGTGGCAGTACAGCCAGCATCTTTGCGGTCAGGGCGGGTACGCTGACGGGTTCGAACCCACAACTCAGGATGGCGGTGGGCTTGCCCGCGCGCACACCGGCCTCCAATGTGTCGAGTACCGACCATGCATGCTCGGCGAAGTCATTGCTGAAGTAGCCACCGCCGGTCGCCAACACCAGGTGGGCCTCATCGATGGCGCTGTTGATTCGGGCCGCATCTGCTCTGGAAGATTCGATCGCTTCGTCGCAATCTCCAGCCCTGTTGCCAGGCAGCAGCGGGATGCGCGGTGCGGTGAGGCATAGCGGCTCGAACGACGGGACCATGTCCCGCAGCAACACGACGTTGCGGGTGATGCACCGGATGCGGCAATCCGACCAGAGTTCGCGCAACTGCCTTGCAATGCACTGATAGCTGGCCAGGTCACCTTGATTGACGTTGTTCTCGAAGTAATTGCCGGTGTCGAGGAGCACGTTGAGTTGTCGCGCCTGCATGGACATGATTGAAGATAGGAAATAGGTGGGAAGCTTGTACCCCCGTGGGAGCCTCGAGCATTGGAAGTCTTTCAATGCCAGGTTGCGCGAGTCAACCGCTCCTTCGAATAGAAAAAGGTTCGCGACAACAGGAGCATATCGGATCGGAACTCTTGCCTGCTTCTGACCCGGACCTGATTTGGAGCGTCGTGGCGCAGGAGGCCGCCATTGAGCTGCGGTTGATTGTTCAGATGAGCCCTGGAGCCCTCTGTCTGGGCGCGATGGGCGCCCAAACAGTCGCACCCAGGCCCTGGATGGCAGCGGCCTGCGCACGATGTACAGGTTGGCCAGTGCCGCGACCACGAACTGGGTTCAGGGTTTCCCTAGGGCGAGGCGGGTATCGGCCGGCGTCG
>JAAPAA010000115.1 GCA_012274165.1 Thiobacillaceae bacterium | reverse complement strand
TACCGGTGTTGCATTGGCCGAATCGGTCTGTGCCATGCCGCGGCTGAGCGACCGTGCTTCGGCACGAACCCTGTCGGAGCTCGCGCATGCGTCGGTGGCCTGCGGGCGTCAGGAGCCAGCGAGCGCGCTGTATGAGAGGGCGCTGGCTTGCGCCCGCGCCGCGGGCGATCGGCGCTGCGAGACCCAGGTGAGGCTTCGACTCGGATCGCTGCTCGATGACAAGGGGCAGTTCGATCAGGCGCGGGCCCACTACACGGAAACGGTGCGGATGGCGCAGGAACTTGGCGTCCGGCAGCTCGAATGTTCGGCGATCATGGGCCTGGGCACCCTGGATCTCACCGAAGGTCGCATGGACCGGGCATTGCTGCATTTCGAGCGGGCGCTGGCCCTGGCGCGTGAGATGGGGGACCGACGCATGCAAGGCAAGCTGCTCGGGAACCTCGGCAACGCTTATTACGAGCTCGGGCGTCTGGAAGAAGCACGAGTCCATTGCGAAGAAGCGCTGGCGATCGCTCGCGAGAATGGCCATCGCCAGCTCGAAGGCAATACCCTGTGCAACCTGGGCCTGCTGCAGATTGTGCAGGGTCGCCTCGACGAGGCCGAGGCAGCGTCGCAAGCTGCTCTCGTCCTCGCGCGCGAACTGGGCTACGTACGGCTCGAAGGCGTCGTGCTGTGCAACCTCGGCATCGTGCTCGAGCGCCTGGGCCGACCCGACGAGGCGCTGGCACGGTTCGAGGCGGCGGTGCGTATTGCGCGTGCGCTGGGCGACCCCCGCTTCGAAGGCCAGTTCCTGGGCTACCTCGGGCTGCTGCAAGCCCGGCAGGGCAGACACATCGAAGCGCGGCGCAACCTCGATTCGGGCGAAGCTCTGCTGCGCGCGGCTTCAGACCCCTTCGGACTCGGCGTGTTGATGTCCGGCCGCGCCGAGGCCCACTACCTGGCCGGCGACGGCGCGGCAGCGACCGAGTCACTCTCTGCAGCAGCGGCCTTGGCAGCCCAGGTGGGCGCCGGGCCGGCCTCCGAGATCAGCCTCGCACTCGCACGCGTGTCTGCGCTGATCGAAGCGGCCTGAGGCAAACCGACGTTATCGGCACCAGCGATGCTGACTGGGTCACTGGTTGTTGATGAATGGGTCGTGCGGTGCACACGCCACCCCACCGGGGTCTGTCAGTAGATGAACGGCGTACTTGATGGAGCCCAGGTGGGTGTGACGGTCGTGCACGATGAACTTCTTGCCGCTTCCGGTGACGTGCCCGCCCGTGATGTCTGGATCATTGCTTGTGATTCCGTTGCCCGCAAAGATGTAGTCAGAGTTCGAGATCGACCACTCGATGTTGTTGGCTCCGGGAACGGGGATCGGATCGGGAAGCACTGACATCGTCCCGTCCGCGCACGACTGGACCGTCACGACGGCCTTGCAAACCCCCGAAGTACACGGCCCGGAGGCGGCGACTGGGCTAGTAGGGGTGCTACAAGCGGCGATCAAGAGGCTGCAGCAGGTCGTCACGAGAACAAGCACGAACCGTGGCAGTTTGCGAATTGTTGTTAGAGCCATGTTGTCTCCTTGCGTTGAGGAACCGATACGGTGCGGAATGCGCCGAGCTGAGCCACAAATGAAGCTGAGCCGCTGGCGATGGTATGCGCCGGGTCATGCGAGGTCAACTAAACTCTTACACGCGTTTCGACAGGGAAAGGCCCTCGGGACGCCATGCCTCCTAGAATGGCCGCGAGAAGGGCTTAGTCGCATCTCGCTCGCCGTCCCAGTGTGTTCGACCCGGCGTATCAACCCGACAGGATTTCTGGATGATGTGGAAAGCACACTCCGCAGGTCTGCTAACCGTCGGACTCGGCCTCCTGCTCGCCCTGAACGCGTGCGGCGGCGGCGGCGGCACGACCCCGACCGCACCAGCACCGGCACCGGCACCAGCGCCGGCACCAGCACCAGCACCAGCTCCGGCACCAGCTCCGGCACCAGCGCCAGCGCCAGCGCCAGCGCCGGCACCCGCACCGCCCAACAGCGTCACGCTGACCCCGGTCGTTTCCGGCCTGTCCAGCCCGGTCGATCTGCAAGCAACGGACGACAGCACCGGACGATTGTTTGTTGTCGAACAGGCCGGGACGATTCGAATCCTGCAAGCCGGAGCCTTGCTGACAACGCCGTTCCTCGACATTCGGTCGCGTGTGACCTTCAGCGGGGAGATGGGCCTGCTGGGCGTCGCCTTCCACCCGGCATTTGCGCAGAACCGGCGCTTCTACGTGAACTACGTGCGCACGCTCGGCAACGGACAGATTCAGAGCGTGATCGCCGAATACCAGGCATCGGCTGCGGACGGCAATCATGCGGACGCGGCCAGCGAGCGCATTCTGCTGACCGTGAATCAGCCCTTCACCAATCACAAAGGAGGTCAGCTGGCCTTCGGCCCGGACCAGTTCCTCTACATCGGCCTGGGCGATGGCGGCAGCGGCGGCGATCCGCAGGGCAACGGCCAGAATCTGCAAACCTGGCTGGGCAAGATGCTGCGCATCGATGTCGATCACACCGCGGGCGCCCTGCCTTACGCCATTCCCGCGGACAATCCTTTTGTTGCCGGCGCAGGGCTGCCGGAAATCTGGGCCTCTGGCCTGCGCAATTCATTCCGTTTCTCTTTCGATACGGCAACAGGACGGCTGTTCGTCGGCGATGTCGGGCAGGACTTGTATGAGGAAATCGACATCCTGCAAAAAGGCGGGAACTACGGCTGGAACGTCATGGAAGGCCTGCACTGCTACAGCCCAGCCGCGGGCTGCAACCCGGCCGGTCTGACGTTGCCGATTGCGGAGTACAGCCACTCCGAAGGCATTGCGGTGATCGGCGGCTACGTCTACCACGGGCCCGCAATTCCAACGTTGGCGGGGAGTTATGTCTTTGGCGACTACGGCTCGGGAAAGATCTGGCGCCTCACTCAGGACAATTCCGGCGCCTGGCAGCGCGTGCTTCTGTTGAGCAGCGGTCTGACCATGAGTTCGTTCGGACGCGACGCGGCGGGCGAACTCTATGTCGTGGACATCGGGGGAGGAGCAATCCTGAAACTGTCACCTTAGCCAGGAACACAAAAGAGCTCGACCTTTGAAACCTTTCACGCCTTGGCGGGAATGAACCGGGTCAGGGAAAACGCCCTGTTAAGGAGATTTCCATGATCACTCGGCGCAATGTGAAGGGCTGGCTCACTGCCGGCTTGGTCGTGGCGGGCCTGTTGGCCGCCTGCGGAGGCGGCGACAGCGGGAGCGGGGTGCCACTCGTTCCAGTCGCGGGCCCTGCGGTGGCCAGCGGCTTCGCGGTCACCAACCTCGTCTCCGACGGTCCAGCGGTTTCGGCATCGCACACCGATGCGAACCTGAAGAACGGCTGGGGTATTGCGTTCAATCCCAAGGCCTTTGCCTGGGTCGCGGCCAACGGCACGTCGAAGTCGACGCTTTACGACGGCAACGGCGTGCCGCAATCCCTGGTCGTTTCCGTGCCCGCGACGAGCGACGCCAAGCCGACCGGCATCGTCTTCAACGGCACTCAGGACTTCAAGGTCACCCAGGGCGCCGCGTCCGCATCGGCCGTTTTCATCTTCGTCGGCGAAACCGGCACGGTGTCGGGCTGGGCACCCAGTGTCAACGGGACCGCTTCCATCAAGATGGTCGACGGCAGCGCGGCCAACAAGGTCTACAAGGGCCTGGCCATCGCCAGCTTCGGTGGGGCCAACTACCTTTATGCGGCCGACTTCCACAACGGCAAGGTCGATGTCTTCAACGATTCGTTCACGCTGACCACCTTGCCCGGCGGCTTCGCCAATTCCGGCTTGCCGGCCGGCTATGCGCCGTTCGGGATACCG
>JAAPAA010000114.1 GCA_012274165.1 Thiobacillaceae bacterium | reverse complement strand
TCAGCCCGGCGGCTGGCAGTGGCACCGGCGCGTCGGAAGGCAAATCCATCGGGGGGATAGCCGCGCGAAAAACAGCAGTACTGGACATTTATCCAGTATATTCTGGCGAAGGCCAAAAGAGACGCGGAACCGGTCACAAAACCCGAGTGAAGCTGGCCGGTGAGGGACGGCGGGCAATCACCTGCTGGGCCCCTACTCCTGGTGGCATCATCGTTCCTGCCGGAGGGGCAAGTCATGGGATTCCGCTTCCGCAAGAGCATCAAGCTATTGCCAGGCATCCGCATCAACCTGAGCAAATCAGGCGTGAGTACTTCTGTGGGCGTGCCCGGCGCAACCGTCAACTTCTCGGACAAAGGTACGCGCACCACGGTGGGCATTCCCGGTACCGGCATGTCGTACAGCGAGCGCGTTTCCGGGGGCAAGGCCGGGCAGCGGCAGGCCGAGCCGGATGCACCAGGCTCGGGCAACTGGTTGCTGTGGGTGATCGCCGCGATCTTTGTCGTCGGCGCGCTCTACGGGCTGCTGAAGTGATGCGGCTGCGGCGCCTGCTGCCCGCGATCACCCTGGCATTGATCACGACGGTGGGCATGTACTCGCCCGCCGAGGCCCGTGTCAAGCGGAGCCAAAGCGCCAAGGTCGAATTCAAACACGAGCACCCCTGTCCTGCCAGCGGCGCGCACAAGGGGCCGTGCAAAGGCTATGTGATCGATCACGTCAAGCCGCTGGCCTGCGGCGGGGCAGACGCGCCAAGCAACATGCAGTGGCAGACCGTGGCCGACGGGAGGGCAAAGGACAAGTGGGAACGGAAACAATGCGGCAAGTAGCAGCACGTGGCTCCGGAACCGTACGTTCTGGACCCTGGGTCCTGGATGACGCAGCCCGGTCAGGAGGCCAGTCTTCCCCTGAGAGCATCCCAGCGGACAATGTCAGTTGTCTTGCCGGAACACCCCTTCAAACTCGGCCCAGGCGTCTTGTGCCTTCTGGGCGAGCTCGATGGCCGATGCGTGGCTGGTCAACCCTAACTGCAAGTCACGCATAGCTTCCTTGAAATCCTCGGCGGCGTTCAAGTACGCGGTCCAGACGCCCCAGTATCTCGCTTCCTGCATGTTTCTCCCTCCGTCTTTTCTCGCACATTACGCCAATGGTGCCCATGGGGCAAGGCGGTTGCTTCTGGTACACCCGCGATCGTCGGCTTCGGTGATCTGCCCGCACGCCCGGTGCCAAAGCCCGTCGGCTTTTCCAACCAAATCGAACTGGTCCGCTTTCTCGTATTGGCCGGCCGACTCGAGACACCCACGTCGTCAACTGAGCTTGCCGAGCGCTGGTCGCGGCATATAGCCCAGCCTCTTCATTGCAGTCGTAAGCGTTTGACGTGAGTTCCAGTATTCCGCCCAAGGGTCAACCTTCTGAAAAGAAAGCCGCTCCCTGGCCGTACTGATAGTCCATTGCGCCCCGCTTTTCAAGCCGGGAACATCCTCCCAAGCGACAGGCATTGAAACACCCAGACCCGGTCGTGCGCGAGCAGAGAATGCCGCGGCGGTGGTCTGTGCATGGCCGTTGCGCAAATAGTCGATGAATATTTTGCCGACGCGGTTTGCGCTACCTGACTTCGAGACGAAGCGTTGCGGAATAGTGCGAGCCATGTGCTGGACTACTGCTTGCGAGAAACCTTTGACGACTTCGTAGTCAAGTCTTGGTGCCAGCGGTACGACCACATGCAAGCCTTTACCGCCACTCGTCTTCACCCAACTCTCCAGGCCAAGCTCAGTGAGCATGGCGCGTACCAGGAGCGCCGCTTCCTGAACGTGCGCCCAAGTTACCCCTTCGCCCGGGTCCAGGTCGAAAATCATTCGGTCCGGCTTGTCGACATTCCTGATGGTGGAATTCCAGGTGTGGAACTCCACCGTGTTCATCTGGGCGGCGGCCAACAGTGCGTCGCGCGAGTCCACTGCAAGTAGAGCGGCGTGCCCCGGCCAGAGCGCCGGGTTGAGCTCGGCTAGGCCAAGCATTTTTGACTCGAGGTGCTTCTGAAAGAACAACTCCCCGGTGATGCCTGTAGGCGCTCGGACTAGAGACACTGGACGGTCCTTCAGATGCGGCAATATCCAGTCGGCAATGCTCTCGTAATAGCGAACCATGTCGACCTTGGTGAGCCCGGTAGTCGGGTCGATGACTCGCTCCGGGTTGGTGACCCTGACACTTGGGGGAGCGGGGACGGTCGGTTTGCCGCTCGCAGTTCCCGCAGCAATTTGCCCTTGCAACGTCGGCTCCCTCGTGATGGCGTCAGGCGGCTTGTCTGCTCTCAGGCCTTTGTATGTAGGGTGGCGGACCTGGCCGTCGGGCGTCCACTCAGAGAATGCGACTTCGGCCACCAGCTCTGGCTTCACCCAGCGCTCCGCGCCGGCTGCGCGCCTCGACCACCGCCCCGGCTTCACGGTGTTCGCATCGAGGCTGGGCTTGTCGGCTTCGAGCTTTACAAGGCGCGCGTGCAGTTGCTGGCCAGTCCTGGCATCCCAGCCGGTTCCCACGCTGCCCGCGTAGCGCAGCTTGCCGTCTTCGTGATACCCCAACAGCAGCGCGCCCACCTCCCCTTTGGAGTTGCTTCTGTCAGTGAAGCCCAGGACCACGAATTCCTGGCGCAGCGAGCACTTGAGCTTCAGCCATGTTGCCGTCCGCCCGGACGTGTAAGCCGAGTCCCTCCGCTTGGCCATGACACCCTCAAGACCCATCTTGCACGCCGCCTCCAGCATCTGGTTCGGCGGAAGCTCGAAGTCTTCGCTGAACCGAATCCGCGCCGGCGCGTTGGAAAGTAACTTCTTCAGCTGTGCGCGCCTCGACCAGAGCGGCACCTTTCGGAGGTCCAAACCGTTCAGAAATGGCAGGTCGAAAATGAAGTACTGAATGCCTTCGTTCTTGGAATTGTCGATGGCGTTCTGCAGCGCGCTGAAGTCCGGTACTTCGTTCTTGTTCATCACTACGATTTCGCCGTCCAGCCAGCCGGACTGAATCCCGAG
>JAAPAA010000113.1 GCA_012274165.1 Thiobacillaceae bacterium | reverse complement strand
GATGCAGACCACTTCAGTGAACCTGTCAGCTTCCTTCAGCCGCATCATGGATACTGACTACGCTGCTGAAACTTCCGCTCAGGCAAAAAACAACATCCTGCAACAGGCAGGCACAGCGGTCCTGGCGCAGGCCAACCAGACGCCGCAAACCGTGCTGACCCTGCTGCGTTAATTGGTTATTGAAATAGGACAATCCCCCGACCGGCATAATCGGTTGGGGGATTTAACGCAAAGGATATCACCATGATTATCCAGAACATCACCCAAACAAATCAGGCTGTGCAGCTTGAAGGTCGCACCAATGCAACCACGCCTGCCAGGGCTGTTGCAGTAAGCCCGGCCCTGCCTGCCCCTATACAACCTTCTGCTGAAGAATTGAAAAGCGCAGTCGCGGCAATCAATCAAGTCATGCAACAGGCGAACCAAAACCTGGAGTTCAGTGTAGACACCGACACGCATGAAACCGTGGTCAAGATGGTGGACACCAGCACAGGCGAATTGATTCGCCAATTTCCAACCGATGCAACCCTGGCAATTTCGCGCGGAATCGACCAATTCCAGCGGGGTTTGCTGCTGACCCAAAAGGCTTGAGCCGGGAGGCTGATCATGGCAATTACGTCTTCAAGCTCGACCGCACTGGATGTTCCCAGCCTCGTTTCGCAACTGATGGCGGTCGAGCGTCGGCCCATTGACACCCTTAACGCCAAGATCACCAGCTACCAGACCAAGATTTCGTCCTTCGGCACCCTCAGCAGTCTGGTATCGAGTTTTCAGACTGCATCGACAAACCTGAATACGAGCCTGCAGAAACTCGCCACGTCGCCGTCGGATCCCAGCGTACTTACCGCCAATGCCAGCAGCACCGCAGTGCCCGGCACATACGCCGTGAACGTAAGCCAGCTGGCGCAGTCGCAAAACCTGGTTGCCGCAGGGCAGACCAGCAGCACCGCCGCCATTGGTAACGGGACGGCCACCACAGTCACATTCGACCTTGGCGCCATCAGCGGCGGCACGCTGACCAATGGAATTTACAGTGGCGCGGCCTTCACCTCCAATGGCAGCGGCACCACAAGCATCACCATCGATGGCAGCAACAACACCCTGGAAGGCATCAGGGACGCAATCAATGCTGCCGCCACCGGCGTCACCGCGACTATCGTCAATGACGGCAGCGGCACTCCCTACCGCCTTGCGTTGTCCTCAAGCAATAGCGGTGTCAGCAACAGCTTTAAAATCACCACCAGCGGCGGGGACGGCACAATCGGTAACCTGTTGGGCTATGACCCTGCCGGTACGCAAAACCTGAGCCAGACCCTGGCTGCCCAGAATGCCAACCTCACGGTAAACGGCATCGCGATTACCAGCGCATCCAACACCGTCAGCGAGGCCATCCAGGGTGTCGCGATGACGCTGACAAACACCACAGCCACACCGGCCAGCCTGACGGTCGCGCGCGACACAACGGCAATCAATACCGCGTCATCCAGCTTTGTCGACGCGTATAACGCCCTGGCCAGCCAGATCAAGTCCCGCTCCGCTTATGGCACTGGCGCTGCGGCAGCGGGTTCGTTGGCAGGTGACGGTACCTTGCGTCTCATGCAGGACCAGCTACGCGGTGTTTTCAATACGCCCGCAAGTGGCGGCACGCTGACCTCGCTAGGCCAGGTTGGCATTTCATTCCAGAGAGATGGCTCGCTGCTGCTCGACAGCAGCAAACTTGATCGCGCGATATCGACCAATTTCAGCGATGTGACTAATTTGTTCTCGTCATCGACGGGTTACACCACTCGACTGGGCACATGGGCCACTTCCGCGCTTAGGGCGGGTGGGCTGATCGATACGCGCACTCAAAACCTGAACAAATATGTCAAAGACCAAAATGACGCCGTCGACAGACTGGAAAACCGGATGACGGCCCTTGAAAGAAAATACACCACCGAATACACCAACCTCAATCTCTTACTCAGCAGAATGAACAGCACCAGCACATTTCTGACTCAGCAGCTGTCCAGCACGTCCAGCAATAACTAATGAATCAGGAGCAAGACATGTACTCGAATTCTCGAAATGCCGCTCATGCCTATGCCAACGTCGGACTGGAAACCGGCGTGGTCGCAGCCAGCCCGCACCAGCTCATCGTGATGCTGTTCGATGGCGCCCAACTGGCTGTTCGCATGGCAATCAAACACATCAACGACGGCGATCTCGCCAAGAAATCCGACGCCATCACCAAAGCCAGCAACATTATTCTGAATGGTCTGTGTGCTGCGCTCGATCCAAGCCAGGGCGGTGAAATTGCCGACCAGCTCGGTGCGCTCTACCACTACATGAACCAGCGGCTGATGCTTGCCAATATAAACAACCAGAGCGCGCCGCTGGAAGAAGTGCTGGGTCTGCTGCGCGAACTGAACGACGCATGGAAACAGATCGACACCCCAGGCCGTTTCGCATCTGCCACTCATCAATCCCTCGCCGCCTGACCCGGAGACTTGCCATGACCACCAGCGAAATGCTCACTACCTACAATGCGCTCTCCGATCTGACCTGCAGCATGCTGAGCGCCGCCGAACAAGGGGAATGGGATCAACTGGCCACCCTGGAGCAGAACTGCCAGGGTTACGTTGGCACCCTGATGCACACCGCGCCGGTTACGCTGACCGAAAAAGAACAACGCACCAAAGTGGCGATCATCCGTTCCATCCTGCAAAACGACGCCAAGATTCGCGCCCTCGCCGAGCCTCGCCTGCACGAACTGCAGCAGCGATTGAGCATGACGCGCGCCGGTCAGCGCAGCGTCGAGGCTTACGGCGCGCAACGGGCGTAAAGCCTGTTGTTTTCATGCTCCCGACCGAGGTCCTGACCCGCATTCTGGCCGTCCAGCCTGTGCTGGACGCGATTGGTCGTGACCAGGCCGCACCCCGCACCCCATTCGAACACCTGCTCATCGGCCAGGCCGTCACCGGCCTGGTAAAAGGTCAATCCAAAGGGCTTACCCTGGTGTCGATCGAAGGGCAAACCGTTGCGATGCGCCTGCCGCATCCGGTTGCAACAGGCGACACGCTGAAGCTGAGCTTTGCCGGGCATATGCCGCAGCCGGTGTTTTTGCTGGACACGCCGGACACAGCAGCAACCGATACGCCCCAGCTCAGCCAGACCGCACACATGCTGAGCGAAATCATGCAGCGCGTACCCGAACGTACCCTGCCGACCTTGACACCACTGGCCCCGCTACTCGATCACCCCACAACTGCCCCTGCTGAACTGGCACTCGCCTTGCGCACGGCGCTGGTTCGCAGCGGCCTGTTTTACGAATCGCATCTGGCAAACTGGGCCGTGGGCCTCGACAACCTGGATGGCCTGATGCAGGAGCAGCAAAACCGGATCGCGGGCAATACGGCGCGCACCGATACGACTCCGGTACTCGCTTCCATGCTTGCGGCGGCGGCGCCCCTGCCGGACGCGAGCAGTCCTGGCCAATTCGCCGACGCAAAACCAGCCAACCCGATACACACCCTGCTGACACAGCAATTGCAGGTGCTGGAATCCCCCCAATTCATCTGGCGCGGAGAGTTATGGCGGGGACACATGCTGGAATGGCAAGTTAGCCAGGAAACCGACTCCCCTCCCCGTAACCCGGCCAAACCTGCCGCCAGCGAAACGGGTATGGCCTGGGAATCCCGCCTCAAGATCAGCCTGCCGCAGCTTGGTACTTTGAATGTGCATATCAAACTCGATGCGCGCCAGGCCTTCAGCATCCGCCTGGTGCCAGACCAGGCCGAGGTTGGCGCGCTGCTTCAACAGAACCAGGCCCGTCTGATCGAACAGCTCACCTCCGCTGGCTGCACCCTTCACAGCGTCATGGTGCAAAAAGATGGCGACGCCGGATAAACAGCGCGCCGCCGCCGCGCTCGCCTACCGCGATGGCGATAGTGCGCCACGCGTCGTTGCTAAAGGGCGCGGCATTCTTGCCGATACAATCATCGAGAAAGCCCGCGCATCCGGGGTCTATGTGCATGAGTCACGCGAGCTGCTGGCCTTGCTGATGCAGATCGACCTCGACAGCCATATCCCGCCACAGCTCTATATAGCCGTGGCCGAATTGCTGGCCTGGCTTTACCATCTGGAACAACTCGATAAACAGCCCCGGCCGGATCTCCCCGCATAATCAGAATGTCCTCATCCCAATCACATGTTCTTAGCCCTGTCAGCGATGCCCTTCTTGCAAGCTGCACGGTTCATTCACGCACGGAAATCCTTCATCTCATGCGTTCGATCCAGCAACGCCGGCTGCTGGTCAATCTCGACATGCCGAGTACGCGGCAAATCATTGTCACCTCGGTGATTGCCGTCAACGAATCGAATAACACGGTGATCCTCGACAGCGCACGGGGCGACGCACTCAATCACGAGCTGATGGCCGGCAAAACGGCGGAATTCATCACCCATCTTGATGGGGTGTCCATCACGTTTTCGACCGGCGCGGTGAGCCTGATCGAATACGACAAACTGCCGGCCTTGCGCATCGCGCTGCCGAAGTCATTGGTCCGCCTGCAGCGCCGGGAACATTTCAGAGTGCAACTACCGATTGCCAATCCAGTTAAGTGCATCGTGCCTTCAACCGTCGATGGCGACCGTGAACCCATCACCGCGCATATCGTGGACATTGGGTGCGGTGGCGTCGCGATTGCCGAACGCGGCGGCCGCCTCGGGGCTGAAACCGGCCGTATCCTGACGAACTGCCGCTTGCTGTTGCCCGATACCGAGCCGGTTGTCACCTCACTGGAAGTCTGCAATTCAGCCCAGATACGCCTGCAGAACGGTGCATTTCAAACTCGCCTGGGCTGCAAATTCATCGATTTACCCAATGCCATGGCAAGCAGCCTGCAACGCTTCGTCATGAATATCGAGCGCGTACGGCGGGACAGCCTGTAACCCGCCTGCACCCATTACATTAGCAAATCGAGACACCCAACATGCAAACGATCCAGCAGGAAATTGACGAAAGAACCAACCTGACCAGCTCCAACAAACTGGAGCTACTACTGTTTCGTCTGGGTAACGATCCGCAGCTCAATCGCACCGAGCTGTTCGGCATCAATGTATTCAAAGTGCGGGAAATTATCCCGATGCCGACGATCACGGCCGTAGCTGGCTCGCAGCCCCATATGATGGGTGTAGTGGACCTGCGTGGCCAGATTTTGCCCGTCATCGATCTGGCGGGCGTGGCGGGTTGCACGCCCACTACCGGCCTGAATATCCTGCTCATTACTGAATATGCCCGCAGCACCCAGGCCTTCGCCGTCGAATCGGTGGATGACATCGTGCGGCTGGACTGGAAGCAAGTGCTGTCTGCCGAAGGCAATGCGGCCGGTGGCATGGTCACCAGCATCGCACGCCTCGATGGCGAAAAAAGTGATCGCCTGGCTCAGGTTCTCGACGTGGAAACCATCCTGCGTCAGGTCATGCCGTCGAACGAGCTGGAAATCGATCCCGAGCGCATCGGTCCCAAGGTCGAAATCAAGCCCGGCTCGGTGATTCTGGCGGCGGACGATTCGCTGGTCGCGCGCACCATGATCGAGGAAGGCCTGACCGCCATGGGTCTGCCGTACATCATGTGCAAAACGGGTAAAGAAGCGTGGGATCAGCTGCAGGCCATTTCCAGCAAGGCGCAAGCCGACGGCCACGCGATAGGCGACAAGATCGCACTGGTACTGACCGATCTGGAAATGCCGGAGATGGACGGCTTTACGCTCACCCGCAACATCAAGCAGGATCCGCGTTTCAGCTCGATTCCCGTGGTGATTCATTCCTCGCTCACCGGTGCCGCCAACGAGGCGCATGTCAAAAAAGTGGGGGCGGACGGCTACGTAGCCAAGTTTGTTGCTGAAGATCTGGCGAAAGCATTGCGCCATGCGCTACGGATAAATGATCAGGCGAAACCCTGATAACCAACCAAACGGCAGCGTCTGCGCTGCCGTTTTCCGTGATACGGAATCAAACCGCCATATTCATGATTTCCTGATAGGCAGACACCAGTTTGTTTCGCACCTGCACGGTTTGCTGCAGCGCAAGACTGGATTTCTGCATGGCGATCATGGTGTCGGACAGGCTGACCGAGGTGTCGCCCAGCGTGAAACGCTCGGCCAGTTTTTGCGACTGCAACTGCGTCTGGTTCACTTGGTCCAGCGACGATTTCAAAGCCGACTGAAAATCAACCGGACCCGTAGCTTGCTGAGTCTGCAGGGGTTTCTCAATCGAAGGCGTGGCGTGTGCTGCCGTCGCCCTCAGCTGCGCCACCATCGCTTCTATCCTGCCGGTATCGATCATGCCTATACTCATTGCGCCCTCCCTGCTCGACTGAACTAACCGCTTGAGACGGTTCTCCACGTGCTCACCTTATCACCCAGCGCGCAATCCATAAGGCCGATAAGCGTCGAAAACCGCGTGCTATTCCGCCGATTGGAATACGCCGGACTGTCGATAATTCGATCTCATAGCGACATCCTCATGAGAAAGCACGACGTGGACTTAGCATACAAAAATCAAGCGCAATCCGACCTCGACATGACGGAGGCACAGTAATGGCTGAAGCTGGCGGAATGGCGGCTCCGGCCAACATCATGGATTTCGCCCGCGCACCGGGCGGGCAAAAAATACTGCTGGCGATAGGCGTGGCTGCGGTCATTGCGGTCATGGCCGCAGTCTGGATGTGGGGGCAGCAGCCTGAGTATCGCGTGCTGTTCTCGAACTTCAGCGATCGCGATGGTGGAGCCATCGTCGCCCAGCTCGAAAAAATGAACGTTCCCTACAAATATGCCGAAGGCGGCGGTGCGGTGCTGGTACCTGCGGATCGCGTTCACGACACCCGCCTGAAACTGGCGGCACAGGGTCTGCCCAAAGGCGGCAATGTCGGCTTCGAACTGCTGGAAAACCAGAAACTCGGTTCGTCCCAATTTGTCGAACAGGTCAACTTCCAGCGCGCCATGGAAGGCGAACTGGCGCGTTCAATTGAATCCGTCTCCGCCGTGCAGGCCGCGCGCGTCCACCTGGCCATGCCCAAGGACTCGGTCTTTGTGTCCGAGCAAAAAATGGCTACCGCTTCGGTGCTGCTCAATTTGTACCCCGGTCGCGTGCTTGACGCGCAACAGGTCAGTGCGATCGTGCATCTGGTCGCCAGCAGCGTGCCCGAACTGCCGCCCAAAAACGTGACCATCGTCGATCAGAACGGCAACCTGTTGTCTGACACCAGCCGGGCCGGCAGCACCAGCGGCATGGATCCCAGCCAGATCAAATATGTGCAGGAGTTGCAGCAAAACGTCGTCAAACGGATCGAATCGATCATCAGCCCGATCGTAGGCGCCGAAAATGTGCGCGCCGAAGCGACTGCCGATGTCGACTTTTCGCACAGCGAACAGGCAGTGGAGTCCTACAAGCCTAACCAGACTCCGGATACGATGGCGATCCGCAGCCAGCAAACCAGCGAATCCCTGAACAGCACGGGTAATCCGGCGGGTGTGCCGGGCGCATTGACCAATCAGCCGTCTGCGCCTGCGACCGCGCCTATCGTCGCTCCCGCCAAAAATGCAAAAACCGCTCCACCTCCCCCTGCCGCTGCACCCTCCAGCACGCAAAAGGATGCCACCACCAACTATGAAGTCGACAAGACCATCCAGTACGTGCAGCAAGGCGTCGGCGGCTTGAAGCGCCTGTCCGTCGCGGTCGTCGTCAATTACAGGAAAACCACCAGCAAAGATGGCAAGGTGGAGATGAAACCGCTCACGGCTGCTGAGACGGCACAGATCACCAACCTGGTCAAAGAGGCGATGGGCTACAACCAGGCCCGGGGCGACACCCTCAACGTGGTCAACAGCGCGTTTGCCAGTCCGGAACAGGAAACCATTCCCGAGACGCCGTTATGGAAAGAGCCGGGTACGATTCAAACAGCCAAGGACACCGGCAAATATTTGCTGATGGGGGGGGCGCTGCTGCTGCTGTATCTGCGCGTGCTCAAACCCATGCTGAAGAAAATAGCCGAACCCGCCAAACATTCGCCCGTGATGGATCATCCGGCCTATACAACGCCGCAAATGGAAGCCGGGATGGGTGAAGGGTCGCGCGGTGGCCGTGACTATCAGGATGGCCTCGCCCGAGCGCAAAAGCTGGCCAGCGAAGACCCGCGTGTCGTCGCCAACATCGTCAAAACCTGGGTAGGCAGCAATGAGTGAACACCAAGGCATCGCCAAAGGCGCCATCCTGATGCTCGCACTGGGCGAGGAAGGCGCGTCCGAAGTCATGAAATACCTGAGCCCGCGCGAGGTCCAGAAGCTCAGCGAAGCCATGACCACGATGAAAGCCATTTCGCATGAAGAAGTGGTGCATGTGCTGAATGACTTCAACACCTTTGCCGACAACAACTCCTCACTGGGGCTGGACTCTGATGACTATATCCGCAGCGTGTTGACCAAGGCGCTGGGCGACGACAAAGCCTCGTCGTTACTGAACCGGATTCTGGGCGGAGGCGCCGATGCCAGCGGCATCGAAAGCCTGAAGTGGATGGATTCCGAATCGGTCGCCGACCTCATCCACAACGAACATCCGCAAACCATAGCGACCATCCTGGTTCACCTGGAGCGCGATCAGGCCTGCGAAGTGCTGGGGCATTTCACCGAACGCCTGCGCAATGACGCCCTGTTGCGCATCGCCACGCTCTCCGGCGTGCAGCCCACCGCCTTGCGCGAACTGAACGATGTGCTGACCAAACTGCTGTCCGGCAGCGACGTACTGAAGAAACAGCCGATGGGCGGTACCCGTGCAGCCGCCGACATCCTCAACTTCATGGGCGGCGACAACGAAGCCTCCGCCATGGAACACCTGAAAAGCTACGACCCCGAAATGGCGCAGAAGATCATGGACGAGATGTTCGTGTTCGAGAATGTGCTGGAGATTGATGATCGCGGCATTCAGCTGCTGCTGCGCGAAGTGCAGTCCGATTCGCTCATCATCGCGCTGAAGGGCGCGTCGGAAGAGATGCGCGAGAAGATCTTCAAGAACATGTCGCAGCGCGCCGCCGAAATGATGCGCGAAGACCTCGAATCCAAAGGCCCGGTGCGCTTGTCCGAAGTCGAGGCGCAGCAGAAGGAAATCCTGGTGGTGGTCCGCCGCCTGGCCGATGAAGGCCAGATCAACCTGGGCGGCAAAGGAGAAGAAGCATATGTCTAGTTGCGTGATACGCAAGGAAGACCAGCCGGCCTGCCAGCCCTGGGAGATGGCCAGTTTCGAATCGTCGCCGCATGCGCACAGGAAAGGTGAATCAGCGGTCAAGCTTCCCACCATCGACGAAATCACCGCGATCCAGGAACAGGCGCGGCAGGAAGGCTATGCCATGGGGCACAGCGAAGGCCATGCCGCCGGCCTCGCCGAGGGATGCGCCCTGGCGGCGGTCGAAACGGCCAGACTGTGCAGTCTGGCCGACAGCTTCGCGGCCGAACTGGACCGGGCTGACGAAACCATTTCGCAGCAGGTTCTGGATCTGGCGATCGATCTTGCCCGCGCCGTGGTGAAATCCGCGCTGACGATCCATCCCGAACTCGTCCTCCCCATCGTCAAGGAGGCCGCGCGTTATCTGCCCGCACTGCAACAGCCTGCCCTGCTCTCTCTGAACCCGACCGATGCTCACCTGGTACAAAGCCGGATTGGCGATGAACTGACGAAACTTGGCTGGCAAATCACCGACGACCCGGCACTGGAACCCGGCAGCTGTCGCGCCGAAACCCCCAACAACCAGATCGACTCGTCCCTGTCCACCCGCTGGCAGCGCCTTACCGCCGCCCTCGGCAAGGATTCGAAATGGCTGGCCGACTGATGAACACGCACGCTCACAGCGACCGCTGGATCAGCTTTCTGCATGATTGCAGCGAGTTGCTGGCGATCGCCGACCCGATGCTGGTGTCGGGTCGGGTGACGCGCGTGGCTGGGCTGGTGATGGAAGCTGTCGGCCTGAAACTACCGGTGGGTAGCGGCTGCACCGTTGCGCTGGCCAACGGTGCCCATCTGGAAGCCGAGGTCGTGGGCTTCTCGGGCGATCACCTGTTCCTGATGCCGCAAAGCGATGTCGAGGGCATCATGCTCGGCGCACGCGTGTTCCCGGTTGAAGTGATTCCCACCCTGCCCAGCCTGGGACAGGTGAAACATCCCCGGCGGCGGCCGAGCGACCGCACCCGCCACCTGCCGGTGGGCGACGCCCTGCTGGGCCGGGTGCTCGACAGCAGCGGCCGCCCGCTCGACGGTCTCGGCCCACTCTCCACCGTAGCCACCATGCCACTCAACAACCGGGCGGCCAATCCGCTGGCGCGCGCACCGATCACCGACATCCTCGACGTCGGCGTGCGTGCCATCAACAGCATGCTCACCGTCGGCCGCGGCCAGCGCATGGGGCTGTTTGCAGGCTCAGGCGTCGGCAAGAGCGTGCTGCTGGGCATGATGGCGCGCTACACCAGCGCGGATGTCATCGTCGTCGGACTGATCGGCGAACGCGGCCGCGAGGTCAAGGAATTCATCGAGCAGATTCTCGGCGAAGCTGGCATGGCGCGCGCCGTCGTCGTCGCCGCCCCAGCCGACACCCCGCCGCTGGTGCGCTTGCAGGGCGCGGCCTACGCCACCTCGATTGCCGAACATTTCCGCGACCAGGGCAAGAATGTATTGCTCATCATGGACTCGCTCACCCGCTATGCCATGGCGCAACGCGAAATCGCGCTCGCTATCGGCGAGCCGCCCGCCACCAAGGGTTACCCGCCGTCCGTGTTCGCCAAACTGCCTGCTCTGGTTGAGCGTGCGGGCAACGGCAAGCCCGGTGGCGGTTCGATCACGGCTTTCTATACGGTTCTCACCGAAGGCGACGACCAGCAAGACCCGATCGCCGATGCTGCGCGCGCCATTCTCGATGGCCACATCGTGCTGGATCGCGCGCTGGCCGAAAGCGGACACTATCCCGCCATCAATATCGAGCAATCCATCAGCCGTGCCATGCACAGCATCACCACACTGGAGCAGCAGCAGCTTGCCCGCCGCTTGAAAAAGCTCTATTCACGCTACGAACGCAGCCGCGATCTGATCAACGTGGGCGCCTATGCGGCCGGTTCCGACCCGCTGCTGGACGAGGCCATCAAATTGCAGTCCGGGATGGAGGCCTTCCTCCAGCAAGGCATCAACGAGCGCTCGGATGTCCAGGAAAGTCTGGCTGAACTTTCAGCGCTGTTTCAACCTGCTACACACTGACAGGGCTTATTGAATGGCAACCCGCTCCGCACTCAACACCCTGATCGACCTTGCCAACAAGGACGCCGATGAGGCCGCCAAGCGGCTGGGTGAGGTGTTGCGTACCTGCGAAGAAGCGGACCAGAAGCTCGAACTGTTACAGCAATATCGTGACGACTACGCGCTGCGCTGCCAAACCAGTCTGGCCAACGGCATCAGCGCCACCCATTTCAATAATTTCCAGGTGTTCATGCAAAAGCTCGACCACGCCATCGCCGGTCAGCAAACCGTCGTCAGCCACGCCAAACAACGTGCCGACCAGGCGCGCGCGGCCTGGCTGGTATGCGAGCAGAAAAAAATGTCCTTCGTCACCCTGTCAGACCGGGCGAACAAGGAAGACGCACGCCGTGAATCGTGGCGCGACCAGAAACAGAATGACGAGCATGCCGCACGCACCGTGTCGCACAAGCGGGATCACACTTAACCCACTCCGAGTCGAGGCAAACCATGACCCTTCAAGCAGCCAACCTCAATCCGGTGAATGCGCATCAGGCGCAGACTGGCAAAAAACAAGCCGACGCGGCAATGGCGGACACGCCGTTCAGCCAGATGCTGTCGAACGAAATCGCACAAAACAAGCCCGTCAGCGAAACCAGGAGTGATTCCAGACAGGACGTCCAGCCCAGTTCAGACTCAGCCTCGACCGATTCAACCGACTCCAAGGACGACAAGGACGCCGTTTCAGCCGACGCTTCCACAGGCGACCCGTTGCACCCCACGCCTGCAGACAATGGCGCGCCACAGCCCGACGCCAGTCTGCCCACTGCAGACGCCAGCACGATGTTGCCCAACGCCATGCTTGCGCTGGCGGCAGCACCCACTCCGCTCATTCCGCCACCGCCCCAGGCCTCAACCAGCAGCGTGGCGGTTGCCGGTGCCGGTGCTGTTGTCGCTGACGTGTTGGCTGCACGTCAGCTTATCCCCTTAAACGGAACCGCCCCGCCCGCATTACAGCCTGCTCAAGCGGCCGATGCATCAGCAGACGCCCAGGCAGCCACTTCCCAGCAATCGGTGAAGGCGGATTTCCAGGCCGCCATGACAACAGCCACTTCGGCTCAGACCACGGCCGCAGCAGCGGCTTCGCTGCCCGCACAAATCGCGGCGGCGCTGTCGGGCGACAGCCTCAAAACAGATAAAACCCGCACTGACGGCCTCAACAATCCCCTCATGGCCGTCACCCCGCACACGCTGCTGAACACGATCAGCGCACCCGCCAGCGTTGCCAGCAACGCCCTCGCACCATCGGTTGGCAGCGCCGCCTGGGGGCAGGCACTGGGTGAGCAAATTGTCTGGATGACAGCAGGCGCACAACAAACGGCATCGCTTACGCTCAACCCCCCTAATCTGGGACCGCTGCAAATTGTGCTTCACGTAACCAACGATCAGGCCACGGCGAGTTTCTTCTCTGCCCAGCCCGAAGTCAGGCATGCGCTCGAGGCTGCCCTCCCCAAACTCAGGGAGATGATGAACGATGCGGGCATCCAGCTGGGGCAAACAACGGTAGGCGCGCAGACGCAGCAACAGCAACACGAATCGGCCAACCGCGAGGCGTGGCGGGGCGCACCGTCCTATCCAGGCTCGGGTAATGGCGTCGATACCGGCACCCAGACTCTGCCGATACCGATCCGGCAATCTGGCCGCGGTCTGGTCGATACCTTCGCCTGAAGCAACACTGCGTGACGCATGCGTTGTCAATGCGGGCGCGCTGAAGCAGATCGGCTGGCGCGCCCCTGACAGCGTAGCGACCCGCACGCATCAACGAAAACCGTTGGGCTCCGGAATCACGAATCAAAATCACAGCGCGCTCAGGCGTGATGGATGGCGATAGCCAGCCGGGTATCGCTGTAATCAGTGAATGCGGCTTTCAGGTTTAACGATATACCTGCCTTTTCTCCCTCTTTTCCCGGCATCGAATGTGCACGCTTCCACGATAATGACGCGTATGTGCTTCCCCTTTTCCCTGTAAAGGATCGCCAAATATGGCCAAACCTGCAGCCAAGCCTGCCGAAGTCGAAGAGACAGAAGCGGTACCCGTCAAAAAATCGAATAAAAAACTGTTCATCATTGTTGCCGCGGTCTTGCTGCTGCTCGGTGGCGGAGGCGCTGCTGCGTGGTTCATGACTCAAGGCAGCCATGAATCCAAAGGGGCGCATGTCGAGCCGGCAAAACCACCGGTATTTCTTCCGCTGGAAACCTTCACCGTCAACCTGCAGGGCGGCGAAAGCTATCTGCAAACCGACATTACCCTGCAGGTAGCCGAGGAGGCTGATGCCGAGGCCATCAAACTCCAGATGCCGCGCGTACGCAGCCGCCTGCTCACGCTGCTGTCCAGCCAGAACGCTGAAAGCCTGGGCGACCCGGAAACCAAAAAGAAACTGGTGCAGGACATTCTGGTGCTCATGCGGCAGCCGTTTGACCCCAACGGCAAACCGCAGCATGTGAGCGATGTTCTGTTCACTTCATTCGTGATTCAGTAAAAAAACGCCCATGGCCGACAACTTTCTTTCGCAGGATGAAGTCGATGCGCTGCTGAAAGGCGTCACCGGCGAAACCGATGAGGCCCCAGCCGATGCAATCGATCACTCGGTTGCCCGGCCGTATAACCTTGCCACGCAGGAACGCATCGTGCGCGGGCGGATGCCCACGCTCGAGATCATCAATGAACGTTTTGCGCGTCTGCTCAGAATCGGCTTGTACAATTTTTTGCGGCGCGGAATCGAAGTTTCGGTTGGCCCGGTCAAAGTCTCGAAATACAGCGAATTCATCCGCAACCTGGTCGTCCCGACCAACCTCAACCTGATCCAGATCAAGCCCTTGCGTGGCACCGCACTGATGATCTTCAACCCCGACCTGGTGTTTCTCATGGTCGACAACCTGTTCGGCGGCGATGGGCGATTCCATACGCGCATCGAGGGGCGGGATTTCACCCAGACCGAGCACCGCATCATCCAGCGCGTACTGCATATCGTGTTCGAGGCCTATTCGAAATCCTGGGAGCCGATCTACCCGGTCGAATTCGAGTTCGTCCGTTCGGAAATGAACACCCAGTTCGCCAATATCGCCACGCCGAACGAAGTGGTGGTTTCCGTCACCTTTGCCATCGAACTCGGCCAGGTCAGTGGCGAAATGCACATCTGCATGCCCTATTCGATGATTGAGCCGGTCAAGGACCTGCTGTCCAGCAGCTTGCAGGCTGAAAACCTCGAAGTGGATAAACGCTGGATTCGTCTCATGCGGCAACAGATCCAGATGGCGGAAGTCGAGATCATCGCTGACCTCGGTACCGCCACGATCAGCCTGCGCGACATCGTCAACATGAAAGTGGGAGATGTCATTCCGCTGGAAATCCCGCAATCCATCGAAGCCAAAGTGGACGGCGTTCCGGTCATGGAATGCGCATACGGAAAATTTAATGGCCAGTACACCTTGCGTGTCGAGAAGCTGCTGTCCAACAGCTTGAATGAGCCGCCAACAGGAGACCAACATGTCTGAAGAGCTTACCCAACCGATCGCCGAAGATGACTGGGCTGCCGCCATGGCGGAACAGGCCGAACCGGTCAAGCCCGCTCCGGCGGTTTTCCAGGAGCTGTCCAGCACCAATACTGCCAGCGGCCACACTCACGATATCGACTTCATTCTGGATATCCCGGTATTGCTGACAGTGGAGCTGGGACGCACCAAAATCACCATCAAGAATCTGCTCCAGCTGGCGCAGGGCTCGGTCGTCGAACTCGACGGCATGGCAGGTGAACCGATGGATGTGCTGGTCAATGGCTGCCTCATCGCACAAGGTGAAGTCGTGGTGGTGAACGACAAGTTTGGCGTGCGCCTGACCGACATCATCACCCCCGCCGAACGCATCCGGAAACTCAATAAATGAAGCGCCCATCCACGGCAGGCCTGAATGCGGGCCTGCTTTCATGGTTCATCTGGGCAGGCTTGAGCATGAGCCTGCCAACACAAGTCCTCGCTGCCGACCCCGCGCCTGCCATTTCCGGCGCCGGCAGTCTGTTTCAGGTATTCATCGGGCTGGTTGCCGTCCTGCTATTGATCGGCGCCACCGCCTGGGTTGCGAAGCGTCTCGGCGTGACACGGGGCGGCTCATCCAGTGTGTTGCAGGTGGTCAGCAGCGCTTCGGTTGGCGCACGCGAACGGGTCGTCGTCGTCGAAATCGGCGACGCCTGGCTGGTGGTGGGCGTTGCCCCCGGCAGCGTCAATGCCCTGATGACGCTGCCCAAGGGCGAAGCCCGGCCAGCCGCGCCGTCCGTCCTCAATTCCAGTTTTGCGGCCAACCTGAAACAGCTGATCGAGGCGCGTCGTGAAAAATAAGCTGCTCCGCACCGGCTTGATCGCGCTGGCACTGGCGCTGCCTTCTCTTGCGCTGGCCGCCCAGGGGGCTGGGCTGCCCGCATTCACCAGCACCCCGGGGGCAGGCGGCGGCCAGACCTATACGCTCAGCCTGCAAACCCTGCTGCTGATGACCTCGTTGTCATTCCTGCCCGCCGCATTGCTGATGATGACGAGCTTTACCCGCATCATCATCGTGCTGTCGCTGCTGCGCCAGGCGATGGGCACCCAGTCGTCGCCACCCAATCAGGTGCTGATCGGCCTGTCGCTGTTCATGACGCTGTTCGTGATGGGGCCCACCCTCGACAAGATCTACGTCGACGCGTATCAGCCCTTATCCGAAAACCGCATCCAGATGGGCGAAGCGCTCGACAAGGGCGCCGTACCGCTGCGCGCTTTCATGCTCAGGCAAACCCGCGAAGCCGACCTCGCCCTGTTCGTAAAAATGTCCGGCTCGGCTCCGCTGAAAACGGCTGCCGACGTGCCGATGCGCGTGCTCATCCCCGCCTACATCACCAGCGAACTCAAAACCGCTTTCCAGATCGGCTTCGCCGTCTTCATCCCTTTCCTCATCATCGACATGGTCGTCGCCAGCATCCTGATGGCGATGGGCATGATGATGGTGTCGCCCGCCATCGTCTCGCTGCCCTTCAAGATTATCCTGTTCGTGCTGGTTGACGGCTGGAATCTGCTGCTGGGTTCGCTCGCACAAAGCTTTTACTGACCCGACGGAGCGCCGCCATGACACCCGAAAGCGTAATGACCATCGGCCGCACCGCAATGGAAATCACCATTCTGGTTGCGTCGCCGGTTCTGCTCGTCACCCTGGTGGCCGGCCTCATCGTCAGCATCTTTCAGGCTGCCACCCAGATCAACGACGCCAGCCTGTCGTTCATCCCGAAAATTCTTGCCGTACTCCTCACCTTCGCCATCGCCGGTCCATGGATGCTGACCATAATGACCGATTACATGCGGCGCGTGCTGACCGGTCTGCCTGGCATCATCAGTTAGCATGCCCCCCTGCAGCAACCCATGATCCAGCGCTTTATTCCAGCATGATCAGCCTCACCGATGCCCAGCTCAACACCTGGCTCATCAGCATCATCTGGCCACTCACCCGAATTCTCGGTCTGATCATGGTGGCACCGGTATTCGGTCACCGCTCGGTACCCGCACGCGTCAAGATCGGCCTGGGACTTTTTACTGCCCTGATCATTGCCCCCACCCTGCCACCGCTGCCGGATGTCGGGCTGGGCTCATGGCAAGGTCTGTTCATCCTGCTGCAGCAGATGCTCATCGGCATCGCCATCGGTTTCATCATGCGCGTGACGTTTGCCGCAGTTGAAGCGGCGGGGGAAATCGTTGGATTGCAAATGGGTCTGGGATTCGCAACTTTCTTTGACCCGCAAAGTGCGGGACAGACGCTGATACTTGCGCGCTTTTTCAATCTACTGGCGATGCTGGTGTTTTTGGCGATCAATGCACATCTGCTGCTGCTCGGCATACTGGTCGACAGCTTTCAGACCCTGCCCATCAGCACCCAGCCCCTCGCCGCAGCCGGTTTTTTCAACATCGCCTCGTACGGATCAACGGTGCTGGCGGTGGGACTGCAACTGGCAATCCCCCTGATCGCCATCCTGCTCATGACCAACCTTGCACTGGGCATACTCACGCGCTCCGCACCCCAGCTCAATATCTTCGCAATCGGCTTTCCCATCACCCTGGGCGTTGGGCTGATCGTGCTGGACCTGACCCTGCCCTACTTCGCCCCGCAGTTTGAGCACATCATCCAGAATGGGCTGAAAGCAACGACGAGCGTCATTCACGCGCTGCGGGCAAATACGCCCGGCTGATAACCTGTAAAAGTTCAGACTTGATCTGACAGCATGTGTCAGGTTTACTTTGCTCGGAGTCTGAGCCGACCCGTTACGGAAGTTCAGCCAGGGTGCGACGACTGTCTCTTGATCGGCCTTTGCGGCCGGTGGCGTCGCCTCAGCTGAATGACCGGTGTCGCGCAGGTTGCCGCTTCCAACTACCCACGTGAGCAATTCGCTGCGCTTCTTGCAATTCCGTGCGGATGTCGGAATAACTACCTTCTTTGCCTTGTTTACACTCCGTTGCTGCCCGGAGTCGTTGAAAGCATCTCGCCAAGCGGCCTTCCCAGAATGACTGTCTGGACAGCTATGAATTACGAGCCGGCTCCAGGGCCAGACGGAACGCTAATCTTGGAACAAAGGCAAGCTGGTCGGCCAAAAGCCACCACTCAAGCCCAAGGACATCTGAGCCATCCGAATCCAACCCCAAAGCTATCCGCCAGGATTGAATGAGATGAATTGTGTCGAATTACTTTACATACTCAATTAACTAAACAACTTATTTTTTGCCAGGTGCTTGAAAGAAATCGCTTTTCACGACATGGCATGTTTAATGCAGGTTTGGCTACGTTTCCAGGTTGCGTTGCTACACAATTCCTTGCCGGAGGAGAAATATATGCAAGCTACAGACTTTCTGAAACCCAATGACTCAAATCCGCCAAGGCACCTTCTGTCAAAGTTTTGCTGTTCCAGTAGCGCCGCAGCCGCTGTGCTGATTGCTGCGGTAACTTTTTCAGTGCCCGCGAGTGCAACCTATATTCAGACCAATCTGGTTTCCGATGGCAGTATGTCCGGCACCACAACTGACGCTAACTTGATCAACCCGTGGGGCATGGCCACCAGCCCCACCAGTCCATTCTGGGTATCAGACAATGGCACAGGTCTTTCCACCCTATATAACGGGGCTGGGACCGCACAGGCCCTGGCCGTCACCGTTCCTCCCCCAATAGGGGGAAGCAGCCCGTCCACCCCCACAGGTTTGGTATTCAACGGGGGGGCCGATTTCCTTGTTGCCCCGGGACAGTCGGCAAGGTTCATCTTCGCGACTGAAGATGGCACGATTTCCGGTTGGGCATCAGGGACCAATGCCATCCGCACGGTCGATAACTCGGCTTCGGGCGCCAACTACAAGGGGCTGGCCATAGGCGCAAGTGGTACAAACGCTTTCCTCTACGCGGCTAATTTCAGTCAGGGCAAGATCGATATTTTCGACACTAATTTCGCGCCAACCACTCTGCCAGGCTCGTTCACCGATCCAAGTCTGCCGTCGGGTTACGCCCCATTCAATATCCAGAACCTGGGCGGCAATCTATATGTGACCTATGCCCTGCAGAATAGCGCGGGGATAGACGATGTTCCGGGGACTGGCAACGGCCTCGTTGACGTGTTCGATACGGATGGCAACCTGATCAAGCGCCTGATTTCCAATGGGCCACTCAATTCCCCTTGGGGGTTGACATTGGCGCCCAATGATTTCGGTGAGTTTAGTAATGATCTGCTGGTGGCTAATTCCGGGGATGGACTCATCAACGCGTTCGACCCTTTGACAGGCAATCTTCTGGGATCGCTTGATGACCCCACCAACAATCCCATTGTAATAGGCGGGCTACGGGCATTGGCCTTTGGCAATGGAGGAAATGGCGGCCTAACCAATGAACTCTTCTTTACTGCGGGCCCGAACAACGGGGCAAACGGACTGTTTGGCAAATTCGTTTCGGCGACATCGTCAACAGTGCCTGAGCCGGCCACCCTTGCATTGTTCGGTCTCGGGCTTGCCGGTCTGGGCTTCGTGCGCCGCAAAGCCTGAACAAGATTCTCGGGGTGAAAAAAGCGGCGACTTTGGTCGCCGTTTTGTTTTGCTTGCGGTCCAAGACTTTGCTTGCCAAACCCCTCCATGTGTTCGTGCAAAGAAACACGATAATTGGGTGAATGAGAAGATCCAGCGAATAGACCTGAATGTTGGTTTGAGGACGATTATTGGCAGATTGGGGAATAGTGTACAGCTGCCGGTTATCGCTCCTTTTCAGCCGTTCAGACCTTAGCTTGGATGACGCATATTGGTCGGGACCTGCCGCAGAGGAAATCAGAAAGCTGCTTTCGGTGAGATTTCCTGGCCTATGTCCGGTAACGAATTCATAGCTGAAGTAGACGGCAAAATCTCCAGCGGCAGCTTCGGCCGACGAGCAGACTCTGGTTATAAAGCAGTGACCAGTTGGACTCTTACTGCACTAAGCCTGTGCGGTACAAATTCGGGTAAAGAATCCCCGCAGAGACACCGAAACTGATTTTCGAATCAAGACGTTGCAAAACCTTGCGCAAACAGTGACGGACTGATTAGCGTATCCACCGGATGCGGTTGACTCCCAGTCGGCGGTCGGTGCTTCCTGGCCCAGCCGCACGATGCGCCCGACCTCGTTTTCATACCGCCGTGATCCTGTTTGTTGGGTTCGGCTTCATAGCCCATAGCGCGCCATCGGCATCTTGTGCCAGCCAGTTCACCCAGTCGGGTTGCGGGGACAAACTCATGGCGCCACGGTAGAAGTCGCGGGCAGGTCGTTCCACACCCATTCCAGCAACGCCTGTTGCGCCTGCTGCGCCCGGCTGGCGTTGGGCACGTCAGGGATACAGGGCGGGCAGTTCGGTTGGTTTACCAATAGTTGGGTCTGATGCGTCCCGCAGAATCGTCAGGGCTTGTGCCAACGCTTCGCCGCGCCAGTCGCCACCGGCATAACAGGCGCGGTCGAGTTCCCGCAGCAGGCTGGACACGGCGTGATCCGTCAGGCGTCGGGCCAGCGCATTGAGACCGGCCGGCGGGTCATGCGGCCAGACGATACTTGCCCAGTCGAGCAGATGGCGGCGTGCGGCCGCTGCGTCGTTGTCGTGGCAAGCCTGGCGGAAGGCCTTGCGGGCGGTGCCGACCCGGATCGAATTTGTGCCGGGCACGGCGGCGAGCGGTCCGGACTGGACGGGCGACGCCGGCCGGCGATCGCGCCACCAGGCGATCAGCGTGGTCAGCCAAAGCAGGCCCAGCACCAAACTGACCCATGGCCAGACCGATGCGATCCTGCCTGACGTGGCGATGGGCGCAATGCCGATGGGTGCAGCAGGGGCTGCGGCAGCCGGTGCAAGGGGGAATGCCGCGGCTGGCGGCGCGCTGCTGCTGCCACCTGCCACGGGTAGCACCTCCAGCATGCGTGCCGGCAGCACCGCTTCGCGCGGGCTGTTGTGTACGGTATCCCACCAGGCCAGGCGCATGGCCGGCAATTGATAACGGCCGGGACGGCTGGCGATGAGCGCGATGTCCTGCTCGCGGCTGCCGCTGACGCTGCCGTCTTGTTCCGCGTTATTCAGTGTGGGCTGGTCCGGGTAGGCCTTGAGTCCATCGGGCAGCGGCATCCGTTCTGCGAGATTGGGCAACTGGGCTGCGCTCAGGCCGAGGGCCGATACGCGCAGGTGACGCGTGAACGGCTCACCGACGTTGACGGGGCCGCTGGCCGGGCGCCCGCTTTCCTCCAGGCTCACCTGTTGCGCCGGCAACCAGTCCTGCCCCGCCACCCCCGCCGGGCGCGGCCGCACCTCGAGGACGATGGCATCGCCCTGCAGGTGCAGCGGGCGGGGCGTATTCATCGTGCCGGCAAAGGGGTTGCCGAAACCCTGGCCGAAGAACGGGTCGGGGGCAGCGGAGCGCGTGTCGGCCACCAGCGCATCCAGCACCGGCCCGTCAAGGCTGATGCGGCCGCTGCGTTGCGGGAACAGCAAGTAGTCGCGTTCGATCACCTGGTAATTGCGGCCATCGCGCATTTCGCTGCTTTGCCGGTCCTTGCCGATCTGCTGGACCACGACGTCATTGCTGGAGGCAAAGCTGAGGCTGGCCTGATGCAGCGGCTGGTCGGCATGGATCTGCAGCTTCAGGGTGGTCGCAGCCTGCACGTAGGGCTGCTTCTGCTCGAGCGTGTTGGTAAAAAAGACATGGGCGGCCGGAGCATGGGCCACGCCGGCGGCGTTGCCGGTGCTTCCGGCCGTGCCGGGATTTGCGGCGACGTTCAGGACCAGTGGAGGCGAACGTTCACCGTCCCAGTTCAGCGGCGGAATCTCAATCCGGCCTGCATGCTTAGGTGCCAGGATCAGGCGCATCTGCATCTGGGTAGCCAGGTGACCATTGATGATCTGGATGCTGCTGCCACTGGCGCGGCTGAGGATGGCGAAGTCCTGTTTCAGCGGAGACAGATCGGGCTGGCTGTCGCCATGGCCGTCGCGTTGCAGGGTCAGCTGAACCGATTCGCCCGGCGCGACCTGGTCCTGATCCAGCGAGGCCTGCAGCGCCGCTGCCGCAGGCAGACTCGATAGCGCGGTCAACAACAGGAGGGTAATTCGAAGGGGACGTTTCATGGCTGATTACCTTGCTGTCGCATCAGATGTTCGATCATGAATTTGCGCCGCAACAGGCCGCCGGGATCGTCCGGAATTTGCCTCAGCCATTGATCCTGGACGAGTTGCTGTTCGCTGCGCTGCGCGTCGAGCGGGGCCGGGCGACCGGTTTTGCCCGCACGCGGGTCGGCGCCGCTGGCCGCCAGTTTGTCCGCTTGCCGGCCGAGTCCGGCCTTGGCGTCACGCCGCGCCTGGGCGGCGTCATTCTGGCCGGCAGGGTTGGCTTGCGGCGTGCTGTTGCCTGCGCGCTTGGGCGCAGCTTGAGGACTGCTCCGGGCCGATTCGGCAGACTTGCTGTCGGGCTTGCCTTGGTGTTGTGGCGGGCTGGACTGAGCCTTTTGCTTGTTACCCGATTGCGGGTTTGATGCCGCAGACTTCTGGTCCGGGCCTTTGTTCGGGGACGGATCCGATCCTGCGTTCGGGTTGGGCTTGCCGGTCTGTCCCTGCTGGCCGGCAGGCGGCGGTGGAGGCGTTTGCTTAAGCGCCTGGGCGACCAGTTCGCGGTTGTGTCGCGCGTCATGGTTGTTGGGGTCGCGCGCGAGGGCGGCATCGTAGGCTTTCAGTGCAGCCTTGAGATCGCCGCTGTGGGCCAGGGCGTTGCCGCGGTTGTAATCGGCGTCGCTGGTGTCGATTGCGGCGAGTTCGCGCGCCGCCGCCGGGTAGTCGCCGGCAAGGAGTTCGGCATAGGCTTTGTGCGCCGGGCTGCTGAAGGTTCGCGCGGCGGCAGCCGCGTCGCCTTGGCGGAGGAGTTGTTCGCCGCGCTGATCGGGCGTGCGCCACAGGCTGGACCAGAATGTGCTCGCCTGGGCATTGCCAGCCGCCAGCAGCAGGCCCAGCAGGCAGATGTAACGCGCCCCTGTCATCACAACCATCCTCGTCGACCCAGCAGGGCCGCCAGCAGCAACAGTCCCGGCAGCAGCCAGACGCCGGCATCGCGCCAATGTGTAACCTCGACGCCGGCCACGTCCTGGACGCCGCGCGAGCGTTGGGAAGCGGCCCGCAAGTCGCCGATCAGGCCGGGCAGCGCGGCGAGATCGACATAGCGTCCGCCGCCGCTGGTGGCCAGTTGCCGTAGCCGATCGGTGTCCATTCGGGCCAGTCGCGGCCGGCCCTGGGCATCAAGGGCAAAGCCGCCTTGCAGGTTGACCAGTGGCGCGCCGGCGGTACTGCCGATCCCCACCACATTCAGCGTCACGCCCTGGCGGTGCAGGCGCTGGGCCGCGGCGAAAGCGGCAGCAGGATCGGCAAAGCCGTCACTCAACACCACCACCTGGCCGGTTGTTTGCCCGGTCTGCTTGAGCAGGTTCGCGGCCTGCTCCAGCGCCGGGGCGAGATTGTCGCCGGGGCTGGGCATGATGTCGGGGGTAAGCGGCGGGAGCATGGCGCGTACTGTCGCGACGTCTTCGGTCAGCGGCGTCACGGTGAAGGCCTCAGCGCCGAAGGCCACCAGAGCCACGCGGGCGTCGCGGGCGGCGGCAAGCAGGTCGTCGATGGCGAAGCGGGCGCGGCTGGCGCGGTCCGGCGCCAGATCGGTTGCCGCCATTGACGGCGACAGGTCGAGCAGCAGCACCCAGGCGGCAGGTGCCCGCCAGGCGGCTGTGGTGTCGCGCTGCCACGCCGGGCCGGCCAGCGCCAGCACGGCCAGGCTCCAGGCCAGCGTCAGCCAGGGCCAGGGTGAGCGCCCCGGCTTGCCGCCGTCCGCCGACAGGCGCAGCCCCGCCAGCAGTTCGGGGTCGATCAGGCTGCCCCAGTTGCCGTCGCGGCCATGCCGCCGTGCCAGCCAGAGGGCCCATCCCCACATTACCGGCAGAACAAGCAGCCAGGCGGGGCGCAGAAAATGCAGATGCCGGATTATTTCCATACCGACGCTCGCCATGTCACCGCAGGCAGGCTCAACAGCAGCGCCAGCCCCAGCGGCCAGAAAAACCATTCGTCGCTCGGGCGATACCACTGCTCGCGCCCGGCGCTGGGCTCCATTTTGTCGATGCGCGCATAGACCTGCTGCAGGCCGCTGGCGTCGGTGGCGCGGAAATATTCGCCGCCGGTGGCCTGGGCGATCCCTTTCAGCGTGTCTTCGTCGAGATCGCCGCCGCCGGCCATGCCGAACATATCGTCGCCACTGGATCCGACGCCGATGGTGTAGATGCGCAAGCCGGCGGCTGCCGCAAGTTTGGCCGCCTGTTCCGGCGGCATCGCGCCGGTGGTGTTGCTGCCGTCGGTGAGCAGGATCAGCACCGTCTCGCCGCTGCCCTGCTTGCCGGATTGACTGTCCTCATCGCGCAGACGCTTGATCGCCAGGCCGATGGCATCGCCAATGGCGGTTTGGCTACCGGCCACGCCGACCATGGCCTGGTCGAGAAATTGCCCGACCGTGTCGAGGTCGGCGGTGAGGGGTGCCTGCAGGTAGGGCCGGGTGCCGAACAGGATCAGGCCGACCCGGTCGCCGTGGCGGCGCCGGATGAAATCCCCGGCCACCTGCTGCACCACCTGCAGGCGGGACATGCCGCCGGCCATGTCCTCGCTGGCCATGGAGCCGGAAACATCGACCGCCAGCAGCAGGCGCCGTCCGGTGCTGGGCACCGGTTGCGGGTCGCCCAGCCATTGCGGCCGGGTGGCGGCGGCCAGCAGCAGCAGCCAAACCAGTACGAACAGGACGCTGCGGGCGCGCGGCAGGGTGCGGATGGCGGGACGCGTGTCGCCCGCCACGCTCGCGGCGAATGGCAGAAACAAGGCCGCGCCTTGCGGCTGCACGGGCGGCAGCAGGCGCGACAGCAGCCAGGGTAGCGGCAGCAGCAACAGCATCCAGGGCCAGGCGAAGTGAATCATGCGCGTCCCTTGAGAAAGCCGCGCGCCCCCGCGAACCAGCGCGCGCGTTCGTCCGCGGCCACGCCGCCATAGGCCGCGCGCAACAGGCTGGCACCGTTGTCGCCGGCCCAGTCGGTGCCGCCGTGCGCGACCACGAAGTCGATCCAGGCCGTGCCCGCGAGCCGGGCGACGGTCTCGCGGCCGTAGCGGACCATCGCATAGCGGCGCAGCAGATCTTGCAACCGGCGCGCAAGCCGGGCGTCATCGGGGTCGGGTGTGTTTTCCAGCTGGGCGAGCTGCCGCAGCGCGGTGCGGCGCAGGCGGCGCGGTGGCCGGTACAGCGCGATCAGCAAGGTGGCAACGCCCACCAGCAGCACGATCAAACCCCACCAACCCGGGGCCGGCGGCCACCAGCCGGGTGGCGGAGGCGCGTGGGCAGGCGCCAGCAGGGCCAGCCAGTCGGGCTTCATCCGGCCTCCCGCAGCAACAGAGGCAGGCTGTCGGTCACCGCGTCGCGGGTGGCAAGTCGGGTCAGCGGCAGGTTGAGGCGCGTGGCAAGCGCGCCGAGGCGGGCTTCGCGCGCGGCCCAGGCCTGTTGCCAGGCCGGCCGGCTGCGTTCGCCTTCAAGCCACCAGAGGCGTCCGGGCAGGCCGACACGAAAGCGGCCGTCGGGCAGCCCGCTGCTTTCCAGCGGATCGGTGACCCATAACAGACGGCAGTCGTTGTGCAGGCTGGCCCCGGCCAAGGCCGTTTCCGCCACGCTGTCGAGGTCGCTGAAATCGCTCAGCACCAGCACCAGACTGCCGGGTTGGAGCAGCGGTTGCAAGCGGGTCAGGGCCAGTCCCAGGCTGCCAGAGTCGGGTGTGCCTGGCGCGCGTGGCTGGGCTTCCACCAGCGCCTCCAGCACCGGCAGCACACCGGCTTCGCGCCCGCGCGGCGGCAAAATCCGGACCTCGCCCTCGGGCTGGGTGATCACTGCACCCAGCCGGTCGCCACCGAGGGCCGCGACCCAGCCGAGCAGGGCCGCGGCCCGCAGCAGCAGCGCCGACTTGAGCTGGCGCCGGCTCCCGAAAAAGAGGCCGGAGTGGAGGTCGGCGAGCAGCCAGACCGGGCGTTCGCGTTCCTCGCGGAACAGCTTGGTATGAGGCTGGCCGCGCCGCGCGGTGACGCGCCAGTCGATGCTGCGCACATCGTCGCCGGGCGCATACAGGCGCACTTCCTCGAATTCCAGGCCGCGCCCGCGCGCCGCACTTCGGTGCGCGCCCTGCAGGCGTGCCAGGACCGGCCGCCGCGCATGCAGGCTGAGTCCGTGCGCTGCGCCGCGCAGGGCCAGCAGTTCATCGAGTTCGGGCAGTATCATCTGGACTATCTGGTGAGCATGAGCACCGTGAATAAACGCCGGCCGGCCGCACCTTTCAAGGCGCCGGCACCTGCCGCAGCAGTTCGTCGACGCATTGCTGTGCGGTGATGCCGCGTGCCTGCGCGGTGTAATTGAGCAGCAGGCGATGGCGCAGGGCGTCCGGCGCAATCGCTTGCACGTCTTCGGGGCTGACGTAGTCACGGCCATCGAGCCAGGCGAGGGCGCGGGCGCCGCGTTCAATGGCGATGGCCGCGCGCGGGCTGGCGCCCCAGCGCAGCCATTCGGCCAGCTGGCCGCTGTATTGGCCGGGGTCGCGGGTGGCTTCGACCAGGGCGGCGATATATTCGGCCAGCGCGTCGGCCAGCTTGAGTTCGAGCACATCCCGGCGCGCGGCGAACACGGCGTTCTGGGTCAGCCGTTGCGCGGGCGGCGGCAGCTCGCTCGCTTCCAGCGCCTCGCGCCGGGACAGCTCCATGATCCGGCGGGTGGTGGCGCGGTCCGGGTAATCGACCTCGACATGCAGCATGAAACGGTCGAGCTGCGCTTCCGGCAGCGGGTAAGTGCCTTCGTGTTCGATCGGGTTCTGGGTCGCCATCACCAGGAACAGGCGCGGCAGCGGATAGGTGGCGGCGCCGACGCTGATCTGGTGTTCGCCCATGGCTTCGAGCAAGGCCGACTGCACCTTGGCCGGGGCGCGGTTGATCTCGTCGGCGAGGATCAGGTTATGAAACAGCGGACCGCGCTGGAAGCGGAAGTTGCCTTCTTCCGGACGATAGATTTCGGAGCCGGTGAGGTCGGCCGGCAGCATGTCCGGGGTGAACTGTACGCGCTGGAAATCGCCTTCCAGCCCGTGGGCAAGCGCCTTGATCGAGCGGGTCTTGGCCAGCCCGGGCGGTCCTTCGACCAGCAGGTGACCATCGGCCAGCAGGGCCACCAGCAGGCGTTCCACCAGGCTGTGCTGGCCGAGGATCTGTTCGTTGAGATAGTCGCGCAGGCGATTGAAGGCAAGCTGCGTAGGGGTGGATGAGAGGGGGATGGCGGTGTCCATGGGGTGGCTTTCTGTCAGGTGCTCGCGTGTGCGCTCATACTGAATCGCGATAGCGGGATTAGTTCCCCGAAGCCGTTTGACGCCCACGCGGGAAGCGGGGGGCGATTTTCGGCTCTTCAATGTCAACCGAGTCACTTCGTCATAGCGGCTTCCGGTAAAACGAACTGCTAACATGCGCTAAATGAAGATATCCGCCCTCTGCTCATTCCCAGTCCTTCTGGTTGCCGCTGTAACGGCGTTGGCGGGCACCGTGCAAAACACCAACCCGAGCAACGGCTTGTCCAACTGGCAGTCCGGGGACACGGCGTTCAGCCTTCAGCTTCTTCAACTCATGCCGGACAACGTGCGTGCCGTGTATTCCAACAAGGGCTTCCCGCCTGCGCTGGTGGAAGAAATGGCGGGCTACTGCCTGTTCGGCTCCGTCATTCGCAATCTGGCCGACGAACCAATCAGTTACGACGTGGCCGACTGGCGCGCGATCACCGCCGATGGCGTGCGGCACCCGCTGCGGACGAAGACCGAGTGGCTGAAGATATGGCAGAACCAGGGCGTGGATTTTGGCTGGTCCATCCTGCCCGCGGCCCAGACGCTCGAAGTCGGTGATTGGGGCCAGGGCTTCACCACGGTCAAGCTGCCCCATGGCACGCGTTTCGATCTTGATTATTCCTGGAGGCAACATGGCAAAACATTCCACGCCACTCTCGAAGGGCTCCAGTG
>JAAPAA010000112.1 GCA_012274165.1 Thiobacillaceae bacterium | reverse complement strand
GTTCGAGGCGCTTGTGAGACTTGTCCACGGCGGCGGGCGTCGCTTGCGACGAACGACCGACGCGGTGGGCAAGTTGGTGCCACATCTTAAGCGGCAACCTTCGTGAAGCGATCTTCAAAGAGGATCGCAAATTGGTTCATCCCACCAGCAAGGGCGTGATTCAGGGATACGCGGCGCAGGCGGCCGTTGACAGCGCCCACCAGATCATCGTTGCGGCCGACGTCATCGGTTCGGGCTCCGAGCAAGCCATGCTCATTCCTCTGATCGAACAAACCGAGCCGTACCGGCAAGGCCACACACTGGTCACCGCCGATGCGGGCTACCACAGCGATGCCAATGTCCAACACCTAATGAGGCGCGGCATCCCCGCCATGATTGCGGACAACCAGATGCGCCAGCGCGATGAGCGCTTCAAGGACCAGGGAAAGCACAAAGCCAAGGACGACCCGCTGTACGACAAGCAACCCACCGATGGCGACAAACCCATCAAGCTGTTCAAGCCCGGCGATTTCAACTTTAACGACAGCAACAGTTGCATCTGTCCGGCGGGCAAGACGCTCGTGAGCACGGGCAGCATCTACACCGTGGGCGCAGGGCTGCGCCGACAGGACTACAAGGCCAATGCGCAGGACTGCGCCGCATGTGCACTGCGAACACAGTGCTTGCGCCATCCTGAGCGCACGCCGGCGCGAAAGGTGGTCAGATACCACGCCAGACAGATCGACGCGAACCATCCAAGCGAGCGAATGCGCCAAGCCATCGATTCGCCCAGGGGTCGGCAACTTTACAGCCAGCGCATTGGCACCATTGAGCCGGTGTTTGGCAATCTGCGGCACAACAAGGGCCTCGCGCGGCTGAATCTGCGTGGACGAAAGAAGGTCAACACGCAATGGCATTTGTACTGCATGGTGCACAACATCGAGAAGCTGGCCAACAGCGGCTGGATGCAAAAGGCGAAATGATCATTGAGAAGTCGTCCAACACGCCGCGCGGGCGGGATCAGGATCAAAATGGCGGCTTGAAACACGACAAATCCTCAGGAGGCACGGCGATGAACGAACTGCGCTCACGCGAGATTGAACGTCTCTGCGGCTTCGCTGAAATCCGGGTTATTTGACAGCTTCGTTAGAGAGCGTTCGCAACTCAGGAGACGGTGCCATGCGAATGAACTGGAAGGCGGCCTTGGTGCTGGGATTGCTGCTCAATGCTTGTGCGGACGTTCAAACGACGCCAACTCAGGAAGAGAAGCTTGCACTGGCACCTACAGGCAAACTCCGTGGCGCTTTTTTTGCCAATCAGCCCGCCCATGCGACGAAGGACCCGGCTTCGGGTGAGCCGAAAGGCATTGCGATTGATCTTGGAAAAGAGCTGGCGCGGCGCTTGGGTGTACCTTTCGAGGCCGTCACCTATCCCACTCCGGCGGCGCTCGCTGGCAGCATCGCATCGGGACAATGGGACATCGTTTTCACCGGAATCATTCCCGGGCGCGCAAAGGAGCTCTACATAAGCGCCCCATATGTCCAGATCGAAATCGGCTACCTGGTCGCCAAGGGTGGCTCCATTTCGGAAATCTCTGAAGCGGATAAACCGGGAGCGCGCATCGGGGTCCTGGAGAAAGGCGCTACCGATGTCCTCCTTACGCGCACCCTCAAAGCCGCGACGCTGGTTCGAACTCCGACAATCGCCGCCGCCGTGGACATGGTGAGGTTCGGAAAAGCAGACGCGGTGGCCGCGGTCAAGACAGTTCTATACCCCATCACGGACCGGGTGCCCGAGCTGCACGTCCTGGAGGGCCGAATCGCGGCCGAGGATATCGGCATCGGGGTTCCGAAAGGGCGAGCTGCGGGCGCGAGCTACGTACGGAAGGTCGTTGACGAGTTGAAGTCGGCAGGCTTCGTCAAGGCAGCGGTTGAAAGAGCGGGAGTGCGCGGATTGGTTGCGGTTCCATAACGCTCTCTAACCAACCCATGCAGCGGACCGCCTTACGGCAGGTATCCGCCCGCATCTACGCGGCCGCTGATGGGAGACGTTGAGGTTGTGCAAAGATCCCTTGTCGCCGCGCAATTGTGTCGGCGACGGTGTCGATGAGAACGTTGATTTGTCATCGCGTTCATTCCTCTCAATGCCATGTCTCGATACAAACCGGTAGACCGCAACCCACGCCTGCTGCCCGTGGTGTTGTCAGAGCAAATCCAGCCCGGCACCTTTGAATTCGCCCAGGACCATCTGGTCGATCGCGAGCTGGACTTGTCGGCACTGGATGCGCGATTCAAGGACGACGAAGTCGGCGCCAGTGCGTACGACCCGCGTGTCATGCTCAAGGTTGTGTTGCTGGCCTACAGCCGTGGCTTGATTTCCAGCCGCGCCATTTCACAGGCCTGCCTGCACAACGTTCAGTTCATCGCCTTGAGTGGCGACAGCCAGCCCTGCTACACCCACATCGAAAAGTTTATGCGTGAACTGGGCGAACAGATCAAACCCTTATTCACCCAGGTCCTGCTCACGTGCGACCGGATGGGTTTGATTGGGCGTCAGCTGTTTGCCATCGACGGCGTCAAGCTGCCCGCCAACGCCAGCAAAGAGCGCAGCGGCACCCACACCGAACTGCTGCACCGTGCTGCGCGACTGGAAAAGGCCGCTGACAAGATCATCGAGCTGCACCAAAGCGAGGACAACACGGCCCAAGAAGTGGACGTGCACGCGCAGCGCCTCTCCTCTATTGCTGATGGCGGCGCTCGATCTTGGCTGGTGTGAAGCTGCGGTCCAGGCTGTTGACAGCCTTGAACTTGCTGCTGTCGATCGCGACGACCATCTGGGAGAACACCTTCAGGTCACGGCAGAGCACGACAAAACGGCGAGGCGGCCGGACTGGTGGATCCGATTCAGGTAGCCGTAGATGTAGATTTTCAACAACCGCCGGGTGATACGAGGGCCGCCCAGTGAGCGCCGGCGTCATGCCCTCGAACCCGAGCGCCTCAAGGTCCAGTTCCTCGACGAAGGCCCCGACACCCGCACCGGATTGTCTTCACCGAGGTAGTCGTCCAGGCACTCGGGCAGCAGCGTCACCTGCTTGCGGTCACTACCTTCCGCGCACTCCGCACCTTCGCGTTACTTCGGCAGCTAATCCAACATCGCTGCGCGGAAGAAGGTGGTGATGAAGTATCGAGACAGTCTGCCTGACGCTGGTGGCCAGCCTAGACGGCTGCTCGCCTCAGGAATGCGCCCAAGGCGTCGCGGCCGAGCTGATACGTGCATTCCTCGCGGTGGAGGCAAAAGCCCAGTCGATGGTTAGTCGACAGCATTGGTCCGTTCGATTGGGCGTTGTACGTGGTGAAGGTGGTCACCTCCGGCCGGCGCGCCCGCACGAGCAGCAGCATCGCTGCCTTGGCCGCCTTGGCTAAGCCTTGGACGCGCCAGGGCGCAGCCACCGCGGTGAACGACTGGTGCACGCGCTCCGGCACGCGCGCGTCCCAATTCGCGTCGCACACGGCCGCGACTTCGTCTTCGGCGTTGAGCAGGATCAGGTAATGCTCGCCGCCGCGCGTGTCCAGTTCACGGTACCACGCGGATGGGAGGCATCTCAAGCCCGCCCAATGGCTGCTCGTTGATGAGGCGGCTGAAGGGCGTCATGAGCCGCGCGAGGCGCGGGAGCGGCACGCGGGGCGCATGGATCTCCCAGCGCAACGGCAGGCGGGCGGTTTCCAGCTGGTCGCGCCAGGCAGGCATCTGCGTCCATGGCACTACGCTCAGTGCCAGATGGCTTTCGACGCTGCGAAACTTCGTCTGCGCGCCGGTGGCCGCGAGGAAGCCGTGTCCATCGGCGAACAGCACCTTGATCTACGCGAGCGACCTTCCGTTCGCACCCATGAAGTCGTGCAGGTGCGCGAACAGCGCCCGGCCCACGCCGCGGCGCCGCTGCTGCTTGAGAACGCCGCCGAACACGTCGACGTAAGGCGCGTAGTCCTCGCAGCCCGGCGTGCCAGCGCGGCGCACGGCGAGGATCATGTTTCCCACGATCTCGCCGGCACGCATCGCCACGAAGCGATGGTTCACCGTGAACGCGAGTTGCCGTTGCGCGTCGTGCTCGAAATCCGCGTCCGCGAGCAGTGGCACGTCGGGGAACTCCTCGGCGGCGCGCTGTCGGCGGTACGCGTGGTACGGCGTCCACTCCACCCGCGTGGCGGTCTGCGGATCAAAGGAGCGGATTTCGATGAGCTCGGTCGCGGTCGGCATGCCGCAAGTCTATCGGCGAAGACCCAGCGCCCGAGGCATAGCTAGTCCAGGCGAGGATATGTGCCGCGACAAGTGAAGTAGTCGGGCTACGAACTCGAACGTGGTGGTCTTCCTGGGTCGAATCACTGTTGCACAGAAAACCTTTCCAGTGCGATCTTCAGCCGCCCATGCACTTTCAACGCACGACCGTGACCGTTCCCGCGCCGTGCGAGACTATGCGCAAGGACACCGAGCCCATCGCCCTGCGCTCAAAGGCGTTCTTTCCACGCTGGCCCACGACAATGTGGTCAGCCCGCAGCTCCTCTGCCTTCTTGAGAATCTGCTGCGCGGGATATCCCACCGACACTGCGGTTGTCAGTTCTAGCCCCGCTTCAATCCCCTTTGAGCGAAGCCGGTCCAAGTCTGCGCTGAATTGACCCTCTGCCGTTTCGAGCAGCGCTTCGGCCCTCACTCCGCGCGACGCCTCGGCCGGCTCGAACACAGCCAGAACGTGAAGCTCGCCATCAAATCGCTTAGCCAGCTGCAACGCGAAATCAAAGGCCTTGTCGGCGCCGGCGGACTGGTCGTACGCGCACAAAATCCGGTACGTCACGCACTTGCCCCGTCTTCCAGGGCGCCGGGCTGTGTGGGGCTGCCCCAGTCCGTTATTAACTCTTTGGCGGTCGTGAACGAGCACTTCATCTTGACCGCCTCGGCCAGCAGCAGGTCGGCGCGCGTTCGCAATGTCTGCAACACTGGCATCATTTCGATGACGCGCTTTGGCCGCCGTTTCCGCCGCGCTGCATTGAGTTCTTCTTCTGCCTGCCGTTGCTCTCGCAGCGCTTGTTGCCAAAGGGAAAGTTCGTCGACGGCGTAGTCTGTTGGCGTCATGTAAGGCAATGTAACGCATCCGGACAGTCAACGGATTACGCTCGTCAAACAGTCGTGAAGTACAGCACAGGAACGGGGGCGCCTTGTTGCAAATCGGGGCGCGCGCTCCGGGGCCCGCTCGGAAAATGGGGCGAAGCTTCAGGCAGGGCCTGCCGTTCCAAATCCGTACGGGAAGGCAATGACAACACGGCCTGGGATTTATGGTAGTGTTCCGTGGACAGCCAGATGCAGCCCCTGACCCCAGCGGTGAAGGGCCAGGCCAATGCGACGCCTGGACACCGGCCTAAGCTTCTTGAGCTTTCTCAAAGTCTATCGGACTGACGTAGCCCACAGTCGAATGACGTCTCGTCGGGTCATAGAACCGCTCGATGTAATCAAAGACATCAGCCCGGGCCTGTTCTCTGGACCGGTACACCTTTCGAGCTGTGCGTTCGGTCTTCACTGAACTGAAGAAACTCTCCATCGCAGAGTTGTCCCAGACCTCGCCAGCGCGACTCATGCTGCAGGTAATGCCTAGTTCCTTAAGCAGCTCCTGGAAGTGCTCGCTGGTGTATTGGCGGCCTTGATCCGAGTGATGCAGCAACGCGGCGGGCTTGCCTCGGCGCCAAACGGGCATCATCAGCGCATCGGCCACAAGCTGCGAGGTCATGCTGTCTTGCATTGACCAGCCGACGATTCGCCGCGAGTACAGGTCCAGCACGGCGGCCGCATAGAGCCAGCCTTCGGCCTCCAGATGTAGGTGAAGTCAGCCACCCACTTCTGGTTCGGCGCGCTCGCCACGAACTGGCGGTCCAGAATGTTGTCGGCGATGGCGCTGCGCTCGCCCAAGTCCTTGGGCAGCCCTCTGCGGCGAGGCCGGGCGCGCAAGGCCTGCTGGCGCATCAGCCGCTCGATACTGTGCAGCCCGCAGCGCTGGCCCAGCGCCAGCAGGTCGTGCCACACGCGCCGCGCTCCATAGGTGCGATCACTGCCCACAAAGCTCTGGCGAACATGCGTTCCCAGCACCTCATCTTCCCGGCTGCGCCGGCTTCTGGGTCGCACCAGCCACGCATAGAACCCACTTCGCGAGACACCGAGCGCCTCGCACATCAGATTGACCGGCCAGGCCACTCGGGTGCTTCGCCACGAACTCGAACTTCACAGTGAGTCCTTGACAAAGTAGGCCGCGGCATTTTTCAGGATGTCGCGCTCCATCCTGAGCTTGGCGTTCTCCTTTTTCAGCCGATCAATCTCGGCCTGCTCGGGCTTCATCACGCCCTTGCCCGGAAATGCCTGCTGCGGATCGGCCGCCAATTCGCGCACCTCTCGTGCAAGTCCAGATCGCGCGCAGCCTGCGGTACCGATACCCCTCTGTCCTTGACCAGCCTTACGGCCTCAAGCTTGAACTCACGGCTGAATTGTCTTCTCGTTCCCATGAACAACCTCCAGTTTCATTTTCCACCTTAACAAGGTGTCTTTGAAACCGGCAGCAGCCCACTGAGACTGGCGGCATACGCTTGGCCGAGCGGGAAGAGATATCGCGTGCCTTGGTTGCGGGGCAGTCCATCCGTTCGATTGCAGCGTTTCTTGTTCGGGCACCATCCACTATCAGCCGCGAGATCAAGCGCAATGGTGGTCAAGGCTGCTATCGGGCGACCCAGGCCGACCAGGCAGCGTGGGGCAGAGCACGCCGCCCCAAACGCTGCAAACTGGTTCAGAACCGAAGCTTGGCGCACGTCGTGGCAGGCAAGTTTCAATTGCAGTGGGCACCGCAGCAGATTGCCGGGTGGTTGAAGCATACTTATCCGTGCGACGGCGATTACCACGTGTCACACGAGACCATCTACCGTAGCCTCTTCATCCAAGCCCGTGGCGCCTTGAACAAGCAGCTGCTGCAGCACCTCAGGCGCACACGGGCCATGCGCCGTTCGCGCCATCACACACAGAAGACCGACAACCACGGAAAGATCCCGGACACGGTCTCCATCAGCGAACGCCCGGCTTTGGTGGAAGATCGGGCGGTACCTGGTCACTGGGAGGCTTGCTGTTTGGGAGTCGCAACACCCAGATTGCAACGCCAGTTGAACGCCAGACACGCTACGTGATGCTGGTGAAGGTGGCCAGCAAAGACACAGAGACGGTGATCAACGCGCTGATCAAGCACGCGCGCAAATTGCCGCAGGAACTCTACAAGTCGCTGACCTGGGATTGGGGCAAAGAGATGGCGGATCACAAGCGTTTCACCTTGGCTAGAGACATCAGTGTTTACTTCTGCGACCGCAGAGTCCCTGGCAGCGCGGGAGCAATGAGAATACGAACGGCCTGTTGAGGCAATACGGCCCCAAGGGAGTCGATATCTGGGACTACTCGCAGGCACAGCTCAACGCCGTGGCAAAGCGACTAGACGAGCGCCCAAGGATGACCCTAAACTACCAAACGCCCGCTGAACGATTCAGCCAACTTGTTTCGTCGACGGTTTCGCCGCCATGAGCGGACGGACATGAGCGACCGCTTTGGGGCTTACCGTACGACGGATGCGTTGTCGACGGAGGGCAAGGCCAGCCCCCCAAGGCGGTCGTTAGGAACGAGTCCGAGCGCGCCGAGCTGCGAACTCCGCCTGAACTCATCGGCTCGCTAATCCGACTTCGAGGCGTTGCGTTGGTGAACGCCATAGTGTTGACTGGAATCCACTCCTCGTTGGCCCATTTGATCTTCTTGGACACCGTTCGAGAGGGCTTTCGCGCTCACGACGCCGACCGCACCGGGAACTGCGAAAGGAGAAGTTCCCAGCCTGGGCGGTTCTCGAAGGCGGCGATGTTGTTCAGGATCATGATCGTCCACAGACCGCCGCCGTAGTTCGAGCTGTGTATGGCGGGCGTGATGATGCCGTCGATCTTTGCCGACGGTGACCTCTTCTGCTGCCGCGCCTGGATGTGGTAGATGAAATAGTTCGTGACTGCGTCAATCCGGCCGCTCGGCAGCGGCGAGGCGAATTTGGAACCGGGGCCCACTTTGCTGTTGGCGAGCGCGATCAGTTTCTGGACCACCAGCACATCGGCAGACACATTGGCACATTCCGGCGCGTCGCCCACCCGCAGGTCGATATTCAGGAATTTGTCGATATCGAAAAACTTGGCCTTCAGTTTCACTACAAACGGCATCGTGTCCCCCAGGTTGTCATCACCCCCCTGATGCGAGCGTTCTCGTGGTACCGGCGAGTCGCGAATAATAGCGCGCCCGCTGGAGCCCAGCAAGCCGGTTCCTTTGGGGCCGACGTTCGCCATCGCCCACTCTTCGTTGTCTTCCCGTAGGCTTTCAATAGTCTTCATGCCATTTCAACTCTTCAAGGAATCTAGGAATTCTTCTGTTCGGTACTGAGATTGGTATGGTCCATTGCACTGCTGTCTAGCAACTGCCGTCGCGCTCAAGAAACTCGGGTGAACCCTAGTTGCTGTTTAAGGCATTACCATCTGAAGTAGCATTCGACGACAATGATCCGCTGAGTTCGGCCACGTCCACGGCGATTTGAAACAACCGACCATGATGAACACGCTCGTTCAAACCGGACCGGCCCCTGTCACGCAAGCGCCGCAAAGGCGCTGGAGCTACCAGGTGCCGACGCCACTCGGCATCACGCAGTCGACCTTCGAAGTCGCGGAGGACGCACTGCGCTTCACGTC